>NZ_JAMFRV010000009.1 GCF_026224925.1 Pseudomonas sp.
GCTACACCGTGATGCAGGCGCATTGGGTGACCGACGCGCAATTTGTCGCGTTCTTTGCCATGGCCCAAGCACTGCCGGGGCCGAACGGCATGTTTCTGGTGTTCATCGGTCAAGAGGCGGCAGGCGTTACTGGCGCCTTGACCGTGATGGTCGCCAAGCTGCTGCCATGTTCGATGATCACTTACTACGGCGCCGGCTGGCTTGAGCGACAATCCCACCGGCCATGGGTGCAACGGGTCAAACGCTCACTGCTGCCGGTGACCATCGGCCTGATTCTGGCCGCGTCCTTCGTGCTGATCAAAAGCATGGAAAACGGCTGGGCGCAGGTATCACTGACAATCGTCAGTGCCACGATCATCTACTTTTCCAGAATCAATGCCATCTGGCTGATCCTGATCGGCACGGCATTGGGCCTGACCAGCGGTGTGCTAAATGCTGATTGGTTCTGACAGCAGACCTTGTAGGAGCGCGCTTGCCCGCGACCCCGGGCCCATCGCAGGCAAGCGTCCTTCTACAAATTAATATATAAATTCAATAAGTTATGCGTTATTTGAGGGGGAATGCCCGCCATGCTGATCGATGAAGAACTGACCCTGAAGAAGCTGGAGATTTTTCTGGCCTTCATGCGCACCGGTAATCTGGCGCGGGCGGCAGTGGAGTTGCAAACCAGCAACGTCAGCGTTCACCGGGCGATTCACTCACTGGAAAGTGCCTTGCGTTGTCCGCTGTTTAAACACGAAGGACGTAACTTAACCCCGCTGGAAAGTGCTTATGTGCTGGAAGAGCGCGCGCAGAAGCTGATTCAGGATGTGGTTAAAACGGTCGAAGTCACGCGCCAGGCAGCCGGCTTTTCTGCGGCACGCTTCAAGCTGGGCGCACTGTATTCGCTGACGGTCAAAACCGTCCCGCAGTTGATCATGGGCCTGAAAATCCGCCGTAGCGAGCTGAATATCGATTTGATCCTCGGCTCGAACATTGACCTGTTCTACAAGTTGAAGAACATGGAAGTGGACGCAATTCTGGTGTCGCTCAACGAAAGCGTCAGCGACCCGGACTGTGAGCAACTGCCGCTATTTTCCGACGATATTTTTCTTGCTGCGCCTGCCGACTCACCGTTTTCCCATCAAAGCGAAGTCGACCTGAGCGACCTGCGCGAAGCCACCTTCCTGACCCTGACTCAAGGCTTCGCCACCCATCAGGACGGGGTTCGGGTGTTCCAACAAGCGGGCTTCGAGCCAAAAGTAGCGATGCAGGTCAACGACATCTTTACCCTGCTGAGCATGGTCAGCTCTGGAGTCGGTTATGCATTGCTGCCGGGACGTGTGGCGGCAGTGTACGAAAATCGAGTGCGCTTGATCCCGTTGCAACAGCGCTATCGCATGCAACAGCACATCGGCGTGGTGTTCCTCAAAGCCAAAGAACGCGACCCGAATTTATTGGCATTAGTGGCTGAGTGCCGGATGTATGCGAACCGGCATTCGCAGGTTTGATATCCCTTTGTTGGACCGCATGTATTCTGTAGGACCGAATTTATTCGGGAAGCAGGCAGCGCGGTTTGTCTGAATGACCGCGTTGTTGCCTTCCCGAATGAATTCGGTCCCACAGTTATCCCACAGGGTTTGGAGCAAATGGTCGATCTAGCCCATTATCCCGCGCACAATGAAGTACAACACCGAAGGCCCTAACAGACAGCCCAACCCCGTGTGGAACGTCGCGGTGAGTGCGCCGTAAGGCACCAGGCGCCGGTCGGTGGCAGCAAGACCTGCGGTAACACCGCTGACGGTGCCGGCCAGTCCGCCGAAGACCATCGCCGACCGAGGGTTATCGAGCCCCATCCAACGTGCCGCCATCGGCGTGCAGACCATCACCAGAATTGCCTTGATCAGCCCGGTGGCGATGGACAATGCCATCACGGCAGAGCTTGCACCAATGGCAGCACCAGTCACCGGGCCGACGATATAGGTCACAGCGCCCGCGCCAATCGTCGTCATGCTAATCGCGTCGCGGTAACCGAACATCCAAGCGATGCTCGCGCCGACAATAAACGGCAGCGTTGTGCCCAGTAGCAGGGCGATGACGCCGATCAATCCGGCTTTGCGGGCTTCAGTGGCTTGTACTTCGAAGGCAGTGGCGACGATGGCGAAGTCACGCAACATGGCGCCGCCCATCAAGCCAATACCGGAGAACAAACTAATGTCCGCCAAGCCTTTTTCGCCACCGGTCATGGTGCCGCCAACCCAAGCCAGAATCAGCCCGATCACGATGGCGATGGCCGAGCCATGAATGCGCCCGAACGTCAGCCGCTTCGAGATCACCACCGACATCCACATGACGATGCCGACAAACGCGAACGCGGTTACCAAGCCATATTGGCCGAGGTCTTTTGCGAGTAGGGGCCACATATCAACGTCCCCCTGCGGTGGTTGTAATAGGCGCGGCAGGCAAGATCACCGGTGGTTCTTCATCGGGCAGCGGTTCTCCTTTGTTGATGCGGCTGATAAACGCGATCGCGCAACCACAGACCACTACCGAGGCGACGGCTGCCAAAACGGCAACCGGGCCGCCCTTCAAGGCAGTCACTACGTTTTGTTGCGCAGCCATGGCAACCACGACAGGGATATACATGGCCCCCCAAAAGCCCACGCCCATCTCGCAGTCTTTGGTCATGCCGTCGCGTTTTTGCATCCAGAGGCGCGCACAAATCAACAGAATCATAGCGATGCCAACACCGCCGACATTGGATTTGACGCCCAGCAACACGCCCAGCATGTCACCGAGAATGACCCCGGCCAGGGTGCAGATAGCCAGTAAGGCTACACCGTAAATAATCATTATTTTTATCCTCACAATTGCGTTGCTGAAGTTGTTGTTTTTATCCTTCGCAGCAGCCACTCGGTCTATGGGTTACGACTTCCCTCCTCTTGCAGCAACGCGCTCAGCGTATCCATGCGAGCCCCTTGAAAGGCGACCGCTGTTCCTTGTTCAAACACTTTTCTGCCCAGCCCCGTGAGTACGGCCCCAGGCGGCAACTCAATTTGCAGGCGCACGCCTCGCTCATAGGCGGTTTGCACGGTACTGCGCCAGTCGATCACCCGGCACATGTTGTAGGTCAGGTCATCGCGTAATTTATCGACGGTAGTGATCAATCGCGCCGTGCTGCCACTGAGGTAACGCAACACCGGTGCTCGCATCGACACCTTGGCAAACGCTTCTGCCAGCGCTGACGCCGGTTGATCGAGCAACGCGCAATGGGACGGCACGCTGACCGCTAGACGTTTTGCTGCGGCGGCGCCATGTGCCGCTGCCAACTCGGCCACCTGGGCCATTGCTGCATCACTGCCGGCCACCACCATCTGCGCATCGGCGTTGATGTTGGCGAGGTACAACGGCGTCGCGATACTGTGGACCTGGGCGATCAAAGCCTCGACCGTGGTTTGATCGAGACCAAGAATCGCCGTCATGCCAAATCCTGTGGGGTAAGTGTGTTGCATCAACTCGCCGCGCAGCGCGACCAGTCGCACGGCATCGCCAAAATCCAGCGAACCCGCAATGACGGCGGCCGGATATGCACCAATTGACAGGCCAGCCACGTACGCAGGCGCTTCACTTCGTTCGATCAGCACCCTCGCGCAGGCGACACCTGCGACCAATAAACACAGTTGCACGGCGCGGGTATTGGCCAATGCGTGTGCAGAATCCAGAACCAATATGTCTTCGCCCAACGCTTCGCTGGCCTCATTCAGGGACTCGCGAATCAGCGCTTCATCCGGCAACTGATGGAGCATCTGTGGGTATTGCGCACCCTGGCCTGGGAACACCATAAAGCTGCTCATGCGCCGTGCTCGGCTAACAGCCATGGATCACCGACCAAGAGCGCGCCAACTTCCGTTTTAAGCAACACCTGCCGTGCAGACCCAGCCCACTCGCGCAGTGCCACACCGCCGTGAGGCGTTTGCAGTTGCACGTCGATCCGGCACACCGCGCGCTCCAGTTGAACAACCAACTGCGCCGCGCATGAGCGACTGAACAGCCGCGGCGTGCGCAGAATCAAATCCAGATCGCTGTCTACATTCAGCGCTGCGCAACCACTGGCCAGTTCAAAACCAGCACTGCCGCTGACGCCCCATACCAGCCCCAAATCCTCCATTACAGAGTGAGCGTGCTGCAGCGCTTTTAACGCGGGCCAATCACGGTTGCTTTCATTAACGGCATTGATCAGTTGTTCAGGCCGAACCTGACGCTGAATGTCAGCATGGTTCATGAGCGTGGCATAACGCTGTTCACGCCGCTGCCCGCGCACACCCACTGCGATGTGACCCGGCGCCACCAAAGCCCGACGCACGACCACCGGCTGACCAAGGCTCAAGGCTTCAGCCACCCAATGCGGCGCGTCGGCTGGCAACGCGCACGCAGGCAAACCCCAGAGTAAATCATGGGGCTGCACTGCGACGATGGCGTTCATTTACCACTGCGCCCGCAGCAGTTCACGCACCGTGGAAGACGCCGCACGATTCTCGGCACCGAGGCGGCTGCTCAGGTCATTGCCCGTTGCATGCACGTCGTCCACGGCCGCGATCAGACACGCTTTTACCTGTTCGATATCTTGAGCCGTTGGCTGTTCGATTTGGCTCACTGAGAGGGTTTTCCACAGCAAACCGAGGGTCGCGTAGCTGTCGATGTCATAGGCCATGGGCGGCACGCTGGCGGCAAGTTTTTCCAGCTCTTCGACGGTACGCAGAGTGACCCGTGCCGCAGACGCTTTGCCCATGGCATGCACCATCACCCCAGGATCGCGCAGGGCAATCAGGCGGTTGGCCTGATAACCGTGGGCCAGAAACGCCCCGGACATGGCCTTGCCGACCAACAGCGCAATCACCGGATGCCCGGCCAAACGCGCACGCGCATAACTGTCTGCGGCGCCCGCGAGGGCTTGATGAATGCCCAGCGCTTCTTCGCGGCGGCCATAGGCTTGGCTCGGCACGTCGACGATGGCGATCAAGGTGCGCTTGTGCTCACTGCGCTGATCCAACTCGATGGCTTCATCGACGGCTTTCGCCAAACCCCAGCCTTCCAGCAGGCCGACTTCGCCGTTACGCGCCCGAGGGAAACGATTGTCGGGGTCAGCGACAACCGCTAGAAAGCGCGCAGGCTGCTGGCCCAATTCGCCGTCAGCTACTTTCAGCGAGGCTGGCAGACCCGCCACTTCTGCAGCGCCGTTGCTCAGGGCTAAAAACCACTGCAAACCCCGCACTGAGAAATCACTCATGACTGTTCTCCGTCATATAACGTGCGCACGGTTTGCGGATCGATCTGCTGCGTGGTGTCCAACTGGGACAGCCGCTGCAAAAAGTGTTCGTATCGGCCACTGCGATTCAGGGTTGGCAAACCTTTGGCGAGCAAACCCGCGACCTGTTGCTGGACGGTCACCACGTCGTCGATGGCAAAACTGTCCACCAGTCCAGTGGCAAACCGCTGCTCGCCACCGGTCAGGCTCCAAATAAACGGCCGGTTGCGCGAGTCGTATTCTTGAATGCCGGCCTCTTGCTCAATCACCTGCGGACCGTTCAAGCCCAAACGGGCTTCTTGGGTTACCAACAAATAGCTGCACAAGCCTGCGGCAATGGACATTCCGCCGAAGCAGCCAACGCTGCCCGCCACCACACCGATCACCGGTTGGTATCGGCGCAAATCAACAATGGCTGCGTGGATCTCAGCAATCGCCGCCAGGCCCAGATTAGCCTCCTGCAGACGCACGCCACCGGTTTCCAGCAGCAGCACGGCGGCGGTAGGAGTTCCGTTGCGATTGTCTTCGGCCGCCAGCTCCAGTGCGCCAGCCATTTTCGCGCCACCGACTTCGCCCATGCTGCCGCCCTGAAAGGCGCCTTCAATCGCGGCCACCACCACAGGCAAACCGCCGATGGTGCCTTTGGCAATCACTACGCCGTCATCGGCCTGGGGCACGACGCCTTGTTTGGCCAACCATGGCGACATCATGCGATCAAACGGGCCAACTAATTCACGAAAACTGCCGGCGTCCAATACCGCACGGGCGCGCTGACGAGCGTTGAGTTCAACGAAGCTGTGCTGCTGGAGCAAGCGGGCGGTGTCACTCATGACCGATCTCCTCGAAACCTTGTTCCATGCGCAATCGCACCACACCCGGTGTCGCCCCGAAATCATGGATATCGATGCTCATCGCGGGCGGGGTTTGCCCGTCAAACATCCGCTCGAACAGGTGCTGCCAACGGGATGAGGCGCCGTTGACTGAGGTCGTTACCTGAATCGACAACTTGCCCGGTTCGCCGGGTTCGAGCATCACTTCCAGGTCACCAGAACCGACACAACCCACCAACGCACGGCCCAAAGGCGGTTGCCCGGCGGGGAATTCAAACGACAGAGTTTCCATGATCAAACATTCCTCGAGGGTTCGCCGAGCCCAGGCTCAAGGCTATCGATAAACAGGCACGCTGCGAGCAGGTCTGCGGCACCACCGGGCGACGCGTTCAGACTCAACAGTTGCTGATCCAATTCGTGCAAGCAACGACGACCGCCAAGGCTCGCGCTACCACCCGCATCCAGCACTTTTTGTGCGCCGTGCTGCATGGCGGCAAGGCCCGGTTCACCGGCGCGGTACAGCACGCAGGTATCGGCCAGGGTGGTCATGATTGCGAGCAACGCGTCGAGTCTTGCGTTCTGCTCGCCATGCCCAGCGGCACGGCTGCGCTGTAATTGCGGCAAGCCGTATTGCAGCACGGCAGGAAAGCCCAACTGCGCCTGTTCCCGCGCACCACGTGCGCCATAACGTTGAGCCACTTCAGAGCCATGGCTGAGTTGCACGGGTGAGTGACGGTCATCGATCAACGCCAAGCGCGCAGCGCGCAGACTGATTGCGGCAGGTGTCTGATTCGCCGGTTCCAGCGCAGCAGCGACCACTAATAAACCCAATGCCCAAATCGCGCCGCGATGAGTATTTACGCCGCCAGTGGTCTGCAGCATCGCCGCTTCGCCTTCGCGGCCGATGCGGCCGATGGCTTCACGCAGGGGCTGACCGACGACGCCGAACTCCAGCGCGGCTTCAGCCATTTCCTTGAACGCAGGCCATAGCGAAAACGCCGACGCGTGCATCAAGCCCAGGTGCAAATCGCTGTGGGCGCCGTTGCCGCGACGATCGACCAGTGCCGGTTTCGGCGACAGGTCGGCTTCGTCGATCAACGCGTCCACGGCGAGATCAGCCAGGCGGTCTGCCAGCGACACGCTGATGGGTTGTAGCTTGAGTGCGCGCATCACCAACTCCTGAATTGAGCGGGTGGGTTGTACAAGCCTCCAGACCACGCCACCAGATCGGCGACGCTTTTGGCGGCAAGCAATTCACGGCTGGCATCGGTACGGCGAATACCCAAATCTTCCGGCAAGGCGATCAAGCCTTCACGGCGCATTCGCGCTGTGTCTTTGGGGTTATGGCGCAGGCCAATCGCAGTGACACCGGCGACCGCCGCGATCATCGCCTGACGCTCTTCCAGCGAACGCGCCTTGTACAGATAGGCAATGCCTTCTTCGGTCAGCAAGTGGGTGACGTCATCGCCGTAAATCATGATCGGCGCCAGGGCCATGCCACTTTTCTTCGCGACCTCGACTGCATCCAGGGTTTCAACGAACGTGGGTTTGCCGCCTTCCTGAAAGGTCTCCACCATCTGCACCACCAGCTTTTTGCCACGCTCAAGGTAGGCGTCCGGGCCGTCGCCGGTGTGTTGACGCATGTCGAGCCAAGCCGGTGTGGCGTGACGGCGACCGTGAGGATCGTGGCCCATGTTCGGTGCGCCACCGAAACCGGCCAAGCGACCGCGAGTAACGGTTGAAGAGTGGCCATCGCCATCGACTTGCAGGGTCGCGCCGATGAACAGGTCCACCGCGTATTGCCCGGCCAGTTGGCAGATCATTCGGTTGGAGCGCAGCGAGCCGTCACGCCCGGTGAAGAACACGTCGGGGCGCGCTGCAATGTAGTTTTCCATGCCCAGTTCGGTGCCGAAGCAATGGATGCTTTCGACCCAACCGCTTTCAATCGCCGGGATAAGCGTCGGGTGCGGGTTGAGCGTCCAGTTGCGGCAAATTTTACCTTTCAGCCCGAGGGATTCGCCGTAGGTGGGCAGAATCAGTTCGATGGCGGCGGTGTTGAAACCGATGCCGTGGTTCAGCGACTGTACGTTGTGTTTTTCGTAGATACCGCGGATGGCCATCATCGCCATCAATACATGCACGGGTTTGATGTGGCGCGGGTCGCGGGTGAATAGCGGTTCGATGTAAAACGGCTTATCGGCCAACACCACGAAGTCGACCCACGAGGCCGGGATATCTACGCGCGGCAGGTCGCTGACGTCGTCGACGATCTGATTGACCTGGAAAATTACGATGCCGTCGCTGAATGCGGCAGGCTCGACCAGTGCCGGTGTGTCTTCGGTGCTGGGGCCAGTGTAGATATTGCCGGCACGGTCAGCCATGAACCCGGCGGAGAGCACGACATTGGGAATCAGGTCGACCACCAGCCGCGCATACAACTCGATGTAGGTGTGGATGGCGCCGATTTCCAGCAAGCCGTCTTCAAGGAGTTGGCTGATGCGCAGGCTTTGGGTGCCGGCAAAGGAGAAATCGAGCTTTCGGGCGATGCCTAGCTCAAATAGATCCAAGTGTTCAGAGCGACCAACGCTGGGCATGATCATGTGCAGATCATGCAGTTTGACGGGGTCGACCTTGGCCAGTGAGCGCGACAAAAAGTCTGCCTGCTTCTGGTTGTTCCCTTCCAGGACTACACGGTCGCCGGGTGCAATAAGCGCCTCAAGCGCCGCGACGATATGTTCAGTCGGCAGTACCACGCCATCGGCGAGAGACCGCACCTGCTCGAGCCGCCGCTGCTTTTCGCTGCGCCGACGCGACCAGCGCGGATCGAGTGTCGTTATTGTTGTCATGCTGGCTCCACGAATTCGCTGTCGTGGGACACCATAGAAGCGAATGGCCTTCAGCATCAATCAAGCAGAAAGTGTAATTGTTACGGTTGGAGTAATGATCCAGAAAATTAGCTGTGGGACCGAACTTGTTCGGGAAGCAGGCGGCGCGGTTTGTCTGATACACCGTATTGCTGCCTTCGCGAACAAGTTCGCTCCCACCGAATCTCGGTATGGCGCTGGATGTTGGGCAATTCCCTAGTCCCAGTGGGACCGAACTTGTTCGGGAAGCAGGCGCCGCGGTTTGTCTGATACACCGTGTCGTTGCCTTCGCGAACAAGTTCGCTCCCACCGAATCTCGGTATGGCGCTGGATATTGGGCAATTCCCTAGTCCCAGTGGGACCGAACTTGTTCGGGAAGCAGGCGGCGCGGTTTTCCTGATACACC
>NZ_JAMFRV010000110.1 GCF_026224925.1 Pseudomonas sp.
ACGCCTCAGCGCATTCCACACTTCGTGCTGGAACGCGCTCCCGCTGGGTTCAATTACGATTTTCTGAAGAGCCTCCAGATCTCCGTCGAAGTAGCGGCCGAGAGCGGTTGCCAGTTCGACCGGAGGGGGGCCGTAAGTGAAGTCGTGGTCGCTTCGCAGCATTCGGGGTTGGCAGGTCTTGCAAGCAATGAGATCGAGCGCCAGAAGCTTGTGCTCGGCGTCCGTGACCATCATTAGTTCGCCCAGCGGGGATTGGATGCTACTCAAATTCAGTCTCATAACGGACCTCGGCATGCAGATTTACTTCACACGAGTGATGCTGGTTTCGTCCAGTTGGTAGACCTCTCCATTTTTAAAATGAAGTTCAGTGCCTCCGCTGGCGTTGATGTACCAGTCCGCACTGCCTTCATTAACTGCGTTTTGAAACAGCAGCGTCACCTCTACTCGAATGTTAAAGCTGTTGCGAGGAGGCCGGCTTGCTTGAACGGTTGGCATATTCGGGTACCAGTGGTAGGTGCTCGTGACCGGGCTAGTTTTGACGTCCGTCGCGCTGTAGGGTTAATTGCGGGCAGCTATGAATTCATGATGTTGAGTCATTTAGAGTCATGGAAAATGAGTCCGAGCGTGAATCGATCGCCACTTCGCACGCGACTAACACCGTGTCTCATTACAGCCTTGCGGATCTTTCGTTTGCCCTGAACAGGTCGTTGATTAACGGTGAACAGCACTCCGTCCCCTTGGACGAGGGGAACGACCTCAGCCCGCGTCTGTGGCGAGGAGTTTTCGGTCATCACGAATTCACCGCCTGTGAAATCTTCACCCGGTCGTGAAATCAGAATTGCGACTTGTAATGGAAAGGCCTGTTCGCCGTATAAGTCCTGATGGAGGCAGTTGTAATCTCCCTGAACATATTTCAGCATCAGCGGTGTCGGCCGTTTCTGTCCCGCGTCGTGGCACCGTTCCAGATATTCGTCCAACGACGCTGGGTATTGCTCGTCGGCCCCCATGAGCACATTCCATCGATTAGCGATGGGGGCGAGTCTTGAATACAGTTCTGTCCGTAGCTCGGCCAGCGCAGCTGGCAAAGGGTAGTTAAAGTACTTGTACTCTCCCAGCCCGAAGCCGTGCCTGGCCATATCGATCCGAGTACGGAAGAGGTCTTCTTGATGGTACAGGTCGGCCATCTGTTTACATTGAGCAGGAGTAAACAATCCTTGCAGCACGGCGCTGCCGTTCTGATCGAGCGTACTTTCAATGCCCGGCCAATTAAGCCGGGCCACTGATCGTTTGAACAAGGACTGTGGAGCGTTCACAGGTGAGCTTCCTGTTTCAGGATTTCCTTCTTCCTTTCGCTGCCCCAACGATAGCCGGAGATTGATCCATCGCTGCCGACAACTCTGTGGCATGGGATCGCAAACGCGAGAACGTTTGCAGCGCATGCTCCTGCAACTGCCCTGGCCGAATTAGGCATACCGAGTTGCTCAGAAATTTGCCCGTAGGTACGAGTAGACCCATAGGGGATTGAGCATATCGCTTGCCAAACCTTTTGCTGGAACGAGGTGCCTCCCACATTCACTTCAAGGAGGTCGCGGGATGTACCTTCCATTACGGCGAGAATTTGTGCCATCTCACGCTGCCATCCAGAGGTTTCTTCAACCACATGGCTGTGGGGAAAAACGACGACGATCTCTTCGCGGAGTTGCTCGGCGCGATCAGCAATAAGAATTGCGCAGATTTCGTCATCACCGCGAGCCGCAAGTAACACTCCATGTTCGCTCTCGCCGATGGCGTAACGAATTTCGCTCGGTGCAGATTGATCAGGAGCGCGGAAATTGAGTTTCACGTTTGGAGCGGTGAAGGCATTCATGTGCTGCGTCCTCTGTTTGTTTGATGGATTTCATAATGAATGCCTGGACTCAAGGAAAAACTCCGATCCTTGCGGTTAAATTAATATTGGTTCGACGTATAGAGACGAGGCTGGCGACAAGTGGATCAAGTGCATTTACGTCTTAATAACGCACAAAGCCCGGCAGGCCGGGTTTCTTGTATTATTGAATTTTTAAGTCGTGAAATGAACGCCATCAAACAATTCAAACGCTATAGTTTTATTTTTGATCGACGCGATTGTTTAGGCATTTGCCTAATCGTTTAGTTGTCATCGTGTGCATACCCTTTTTTAGGTTTGCCAGATAAATGTACAGCCCGCAATGAAATCGCACGCTCCGTTTCTTGCCTTGTAAATTTGCTAAGAAAACCTTCTGAAAAAATACCGTTCACTGCTAGTGCTGCCTGCATCAGGATATGAAATCGTCGATTGGATTTGAAAAGCAAGAAACAGAGTGTAGAGGTCTCTTGGATATTTTATTGGTAAGCAACAGCAACCAAACCGAGCTTAGAAAGGAGCACGGGCCACACCGTCGATAAATTAATCTTCCCGTCGGGACGGATTAATGGCGCCCTGAAATTGTGCGATATCGCATTATTTCTTCCTTTGCGTGCGCGGCCACGCGCGAAATCGCCTATTGAATCGAAATAGGTCATGCCTAGTCTAAGTTCCCTGTTTTTGCGAGGGTTTGTCGCTTTCATCGATCTAAAATATGCCAAAAAAGAAGGATAGCTGCCTCATGGCGTTCATGCGGATTTCGCTGTTTGTGATCCTATCTGGTGCGCAATGATTCGTTATGGTGCAAATAAAAAATTGCCACTTGCGCGGCTAAAAAATTCAAAGTGACGGGAAACCGCCGTAAAACGTAGATTCCTACTGGGAAATTAAAATTATCGAAGGGAATTTTATTTTTGGCATAGTCGATGCAAAGTCTGCCTCCTGAAAGCGAAAGACGCAGTCGGGTTACACAGGCTGAACTCAACTTGCAGCTGACCTTATTGATCTGAGACCACGAGGTAGGAGACACGGTATGGGCATTACACGACGCACTTTCATTCGCAACGTATCACTCGCCTCGGCAGCGGCAGTTGCCGCTCCTTCTCTCTTGCTACCTGGTTCACGTGAGGCTTGGGGAGCAACGCTGAATAAAGGGCAACCAATAAAGGTGGGGGTGCTCTTTTCTCTTACCGGTGGCCTGGCAGTGCCTGAGGAAGACTCAGCTCTGGTGTTGCAGTACGCATTCGATGAGATCAACGCAGCTGGCGGCATCAACGGATCAATGATCCAGCCGGTAATCATCGACGCCAAGTCGGATATGAATGTCTATTCCGAAAAAATGCGAGAGCTCATTCTGCGTGAGAAAGTCATTTCAGTATTTGGGTGCTATACCTCCGCGAGCCGCAAGGCCGTGCTACCCACAGTCATGAGCCAGAATAATCTGCTTTTTTACCCGACATGTTACGAAGGCGCTGAGTGCTCTCAGAACATCATCTGCACGGGGCCACTGGCTAATCAGCACTCCAAAGATCTGATCCCTTTCATGGTCAAGAACTTCGGCAAGAAGGTGTTCTTCGTTGGGTCAAACTACGTATGGCCGAAGGAATCTAATAAAAACGCGAAATTGTGGTTGGAGCAGGCAGGGGGCGAATTGCTGGGTGAGGAATACATCCCGCTGGGAAGCTCTGAGTTTGGGCCTATCCTGAACAAGATTCGGGCCAGTAAGCCTGACTTCATCTTCTCTACCGTAGTCGGTTCGTCCGACATTGCGTTTCACCGGCAATTTAAACAGGAAGGTTTTAGCGCCGACAAAATGCCGATCGCCTCCCTCACAACGGGTGAAATTGAAACTCGAGCCATGGGAAATGAGTTTGGCGCAGGGCACTTCCTGTCCGCACCCTATTTTCAAGCGTTGGACAACCCTACAAACCATCGCTTTGTCGAGGGTTTCCTCGGTAGTAAGTACGGTAAGAACGGCACGACGCACTACAACATGGAAGAAACCTATACCTCTGCTTATGTTTTCAAAGCCGCGCTGGAAAAGGCAATCGGACAACATGGAATCGAGGCGGTCACTCCAGCCACGATCCGTGCGGCAGCCGCGGGCATACGCCTTGAGGAAAATATCTCTCCAGAAGGCGCGATCTGGGTGGATGAGAACAATTTCAATACATGGCTTGTTCCAAAAATTGGCCAATGCCAGAGCGACGGCAGCTTTAAAATCGTCAGCCAGGCTACTGAGCATGTGGCACCCAATCCATTTTCTATCTACCCCGACTCTGGGACATGTACCGCCGAAGGGCTAAAAGCGCCGAATGAGTCTATTCGCAAGAACGTCATTTAACGAGCAAGGCGTAGCTTGCCTGCAAATAAATTGAATCGAACGTTTACTGCAAGGAAAGAACTATGGACTTCTCGTGGGTGAATCTCATCAACTCACTGGTGCTAGGCCTGAGTATAGGTAGTATCTGGTTAGTTGCAGCTTTGGGGTTGACCATTATTTATGGTACCGCCGGTGTCATCAACATGGCTCATGGCGAACTCATCATGCTGGGTGCCTATAGCGTTTACTGCTTGCAAGCCTATTTGGATGTTCCGTTTTTGTTATGCATCCCATTATCGTTCGTGATAGTGGCCGCAATTGGATTGGTCATTGAACGGGTGTTGATTCGTTATCTCTATAGTCGTCCATTGGACACTCTGTTAGCCACCTGGGGCGTATCGCTTGTATTGATGCAGGGCGTGCGGATGATTTTCGGCAGTGATCCAAAATATATCAACATGCCTGTTTTTCTATCCAGCAACATTGCAATTGGGGCTTTCAGTCTTTCGGCGTTTCGGTTGTTGATCATTGCCATGACCATTGCCCTAGTTGTGGGGTTCTGGTGGCTTTTCTACCGTACACATTTCGGTATAAAAATTCGCGCTGTCACACAAAACAGAGAAATGGCCGCGTCATTCGGCATCGACGCTGACCGGATCTATATGTACACGTTTGCGTTAGGTGCAGGCCTCGCGGGACTGGCGGGTTCCTTGTTCGCCGCACTCAGCATCGTGCTACCCAGCATGGGGGCCGGCTACATTGTGCAGTCCTTTTTGGTGGTCGTTACAGGTGGCGGAAGCCTGATTGGCAGCGTTGCTGCCAGTGCGTTGACAGGCCAGATACAGTCGATTTTTGCCTACCTCTTCAACGACACATTCGCGCGCTCTTTGTTGTTCGTCCTGATCGTTATCTTTTTAAGATTTCGGCCACAAGGGCTGTTTGCATCGGGAGCGGTAAGGCGGTGAAACGGAGCGCAATCCCTAATTAACGTGTGGCGACGAGGAGATAACCAATGTTGAATAACCTCTATCACGACAGAAGATGTCAATGGTCGATGTACCTGTTGTTCTTCATCGTACTAGCAGTGATTCCTTTATATGTTACTGATGCTTTTTTACTCAATCAGTTTGCGCTTTACGGCGTATTTGGACTGTTGGCCGTGTCGATCAGCCTCTGCTGGGGGGCAGGTGGAATTCTTAATTTAGGCCAAGGGGTCATGTTTGGACTCAGCGCATACGGAATGGCGATGACCATGCAGATGCAGTCGCAGGATCCTGTGAGTAATCCGATACCGCCTTTTATGCTCAATAATGGCCTGGATCATTTGCCCTGGTTCTGGACATTTTTTCAAAGTACCGGCGGCGGTATTTTTCTCTCCCTCGCTCTGCCCACACTGTTTTGTCTGTTGTTTGGGGGGCTGATGTTTCAGGCCCGAGTTTCAGGCCCGTTCTTCGCGATTATTTCGTTGGCAATGCTGAGCGCGATTGCGACGCTTGTATTGGACGTACAGCCCTACACCAACGGCGCAAACGGCATCAGCCCCCCAATGCCACTGCAGGTATTTGGACGCTCAATGGATCCTTATGCACCCGGCATCTACTGGCTGGTGTTCATGTTGCTGGCTGGCCTGACCATTACTGGAAAGCTGCTCACCCAGAGCAAGTTTGGCCAAATCGTCCAGGCTTTGAAAAACGATCCGGAACGAGTGCGATTTCTCGGTTACAACGTGGCCCTTTATGAAACGCTTATTTACACGATTTCCGGTTTCATCGCTGCTGTTGCTGGCTGCTGTTTCACCATGATCGTCCAGTACGTGTCACCCGCTCAATTCGACGTAGCGTTTAGCATCACCATGGTCATCTGGGCGGGGGTAGGTGGAAGACTGTCTCTGCTGGGCTCAATCATTGGCGCGCTCTTGATCCAGGGTGGCCAAAGTTATCTGGGGGACAGTTTCCTCAACAGCTGGATGTTGATTCTGGGGCTGTTCTTCATCGTGGTGGTGCGCTTCCTGCCCAAAGGCCTTACTGGCTTGTTGGAGGCGGGGCTGGCGAGGCTGGGGCCCCAGAAAGCGATCACCCGAGATGATGCGTCGTTGATGACTCTGAAGCTGGGAGATCGCGCATGACAGGCGTTCTGGAAATCCGCGATCTGCATAAGCGTTTTGACACTCATCACGTGATCAAAGGGTTCAGTCTTGATGTTGCAGAACAGACATTGTCTTGCCTGGTTGGGCCGAATGGGGCCGGTAAAACGACCTTGATGAATCTGATCAGCGGGCGGCTGAAACCATCCTCTGGCAGCGTCAAATTTCACGGCGATGAAATGACCGGTCTTAGCGAGAACGAAATCGCACGACGCGGCATAGGCCGAAAATTTCAGATCCCTGCCGTGTTCAAGCAGTTAACTGTGAAGGATAACCTCGAGGTCGCCTACAGCCGCCAGGTCAACCCATTTATCAACATGTTCAGATTTTCTGACCCTGGGATGAATCGTCGGCTTGATGAGGTTTGCACCATGGTCGCGCTTCAGGATCGACTGCAAATGGAAGCCGGACTCCTGTCGCACGGCGAGACCCAATGGCTCGAGATCGGCATGGTGCTCATGCAAGAACCGAGGCTGCTGTTATTAGACGAACCCATCGCCGGGATGACCGAAGTCGAAATCGAAAAGACAGCGCGACTGCTCAAAGAGATTCGCCGCAGCGCGACCCTGATCGTCGTTGAGCATGACATGGGGTTTGTCCGTGAAATCGCCGACGTGGTTACCGTCATGCATATGGGGACGCTCCTGGCTCAAGGCCCGATAGATGTGATTGAGACAGACAGCCGGGTAAGGGACGTCTATCTGGGCACTGAAGAGGAGGTTGCCTGATGCTGATGAATATCGAACGACTTTCTTCCTGGTACGGCAAAACCCATATTTTGAGGGACATATCCTTCGATTTGGTTCAGGGGCAATGCCTTGCAGTGTTAGGCCGCAATGGCGTTGGAAAAACCACACTGATGCGCAGCCTGATGGGCCTTTGTGACCGCACGACTGGCAGCATTCGAATGCTGGGCGAAGAGGTTGTGGATGTGCCCACCCATGCTCGATGCCGGCACGGGATTGGCTATATCCCTCAAGGCAGACAAATATTCGGAAAATTCACTGTTCGCGAAAACATCCTGCTTGGATCGTTTGCTCGTCCGGACGGTAAAACCGAAGTACCAGAGCTGTGCCTGTCACTATTTCCATATCTTGCGGAAAACCTGGATAGGCGTGCAGGCCTACTTTCGGGTGGCCAACAGCAACAACTCGCGATCGCCAGGGCGCTTGCTGTTAATCCGAAGATGCTACTTCTCGATGAGCCTACCGAGGGTATTCAGCCAAATATCGTCGCCGAGATTGGGCATAAATTGAAAATGCTCAACAAAGAGCTCGGCATCACCCTGATTCTCACTGAACAGCACATTAAGGTGGCGCGCCAGTTAAGCGACGCGTTTCTGATGATGGATAACGGGCGGATTGTCGCTCAGGGGAGCATTGACGAGTTAACGGACGAACTTGTTGAAAAACACATGACCGTGTAACGGCCATGCCAACGAGAGCCACGTTTGGCCCTAATGAAGATGAGGAGAGATCAATGATATCAATACCTGCAAAAGGTACTCCCGAACGCGACGCACTGATCGCAGAGCATCGCCGTTGTGTCGACTCGATGAAGGGAGTCGCTGGATTCTCAGTCTTGTATTGCTTCACTCCTGGGGACACCACCGATGTCAGTGGTGGTGTCCATGAGTTTCCTGAGCTGCGCCGCATTCTCCTGCGCATGCGGGGGGAAAGTCCTGCAGGCAAGCTGGTCATTGTGTGTACCGAAATCGAGAAGCAATGGCGGATTGCACGGCTGTCAGGGATACGGGGTGTACCACCTACTTTCGTCAACGACGTGATCTATGACGACGAGCAGGAAATTCAACATGACATTTTCCTCATGCGACTCGATGAATTGCCGGCAGACGCGGGCATGCCAGGAAACTTTCATCATGGCTGGAAGCGAAAGGACGATAACTGGCCGGTGACTTGAGAGTCCCAATAGCCCTTAACGCGTCCACCTAATTTACCCACGCCGACAAGCGACGAATATTCGTTGCTCGGGAAACTGTGCGCCGAAATTCTGGAGACAAGCAAAGATGTCCACAATGAGACTGGCCGGATACGCCGATAAATTCAGCGTTCATCCCGGAGAAACGATCAAGTTTTATGTCAACTGCGATGGTCCTGAGGAATTCCAGGCAGATATCGTCCAGATGATTCATGGCGACACCAATCCTCGTGGTCCGGGCTTTATTGAAAAGGCGGTTCCAGGTGCCTTTCAAGGGACTGTTGCAGGCCGCAAACAGATCATTCACGGCGGATCTTATGGTTTTGTCGCGGACTCCAAACCCCTGAATGTGGAGAGCTTTACCCTTCAGTGCTGGGTATGGCCAACCGCTCCGAAAACGCATCCTCGCTATTGGAAGCATGGTCCACAAGGTTTGGTTACCAAGTGGTCGAATGATCAAGGGTATGGCCTGTTCATTAACGAAGATGGCTGCGCTGAGTTGCGGGTCAACGGCGAAAAACTGGTTGCCGCATTGCCTCTTCGAGACCACGCCTGGCATTTCCTCGCGGCGTCATTTGACGCTGATACTGGTGAGGCGATTCTTTATCACGAACCACAGGTCATGTACGCCCTGGATCCGGTGATCGCGCCCATCAGTAAGGTGTTTTCTGGCCCAGTCGTGAATGCAGCAGTACCACTGGCTTTGGCCGCATATGTCGAGCGCCTGGACACTGCTCCATTGGCACAATCATCTATGCCGGCCGGGGTGGTTTTTGCCGGCAAGTACAACGGTAAGCTCGACTCGCCTCGTCTGTGCAGCCGAGCGTTATCGCGCTTTGAAATCGAGACCATGAAGCAAGGAGCGCAGCCTGGCTTGACGGAGCGACGCCATAGCGGCCCGACAGGCGATCTCGCGAAATGCATTGTCGGTGCGTGGGAATTCAGCGAAGCCATCAATACTCTGATGGTGAAGGACTGTGGTCCATATCGCCTCGACGGCCGTTTGGTCAATTGCCCGACTCGCGCGCTGACCGGTCACAATTGGTCGGGCACGGTATTCGATTGGACGAAAGCTCCGAAAGAGTACGGAGCGATCCATTTTCATGACGACGATGTTGATGATGCTCGCTGGGAAGTGAGCTTCGAATGGCAGGTGCCGGCGGATGCCAAAAGTCGCTTCTACGCTGCCAAGGTGACCACTTCTGACAACGATGAAGACTACATTCCCTTTTGGGTGGTGCCTGAAATCGGCAAGGAGCAATCCAAGATTGCTGTGATGGTGCCTACCATCAGTTACATGGCGTACGCGAACGAGCATGTGGCCTCAAACGCAGGAGGGGCAGAGCTGTTTGTCTATCGCGTGCCGATCATGCAGCAACAAAATATGTTCTTGGCTGAGCATCGTGAATACGGTGGCTCGATCTACGATACGCACACAGACGGTAGCGGAATCTGTCTTTCGTCGCGACTTCGGCCGATCCTCAGCATTCGCCCCAAATACGACCACTTTCTTGCCCAGGCACCGTGGCAATATCCGGCAGACCTGCACTTGGTCTACTGGCTGGAAACCATGGGGTACGACTATGACGTCTTTACCGATGAGGACGTAACGTACGAAGGCCTTGCTCGCCTGGAGCATTACAACGTCATTATCACCGGATCTCATCCGGAGCATAACTCGGGTACCCAGCTCGACGCGCTGCACAACTACACCCAACGGGGCGGTCGGTTGATGTACATGGGGGCAGACGCCTGGTACTGGGTCCACTCGTTCCATCCTGGTTACGAAGACGTGGGACGCGGTGTCGTCACCGAAATGCGCCGCTGCGAATCAGGCATTCGTACCTGGCGTGCAGATCCTGGCGAGTACTATCACCAAGGCACTGGCGAGTTGGGCGGCATGTGGCGATTCCGTGGTCGCTACCTCCACTCTGTCGCTGGTACCGGGATGTCGTCAGAAGGCTTCGATATCTCCTCCTATTACTCTCGAACCCCGGATAGCAACGACCCTAGGGTAAGTTGGGCTTTCGAAGGTATTGGCTACGAAGAAAATCTCGGCAACTTCGGTTTAGTCGGCGGCGGTGCCGCAGGTCTGGAGCTGGATATTGTCGACACGATGCTGGGCTCTCCTCCGCATACGTTGACTGTGGCGACTTCTGCCGGCCGCCATACCGAAGCTTATCTGCTCGTAATGGAAGACTTCGGTTTCAACCAGCAGGGGCTCGACGGCACATCTCATCCACGCGTTCGTTCGGATATCGCATTCCATGAGACGCCTAATGGTGGTGCGTGCTTCGCATTCAGTTCGATCGCATTCTGCGGATCGCTGCCTTGGAACAATTGCGATAACAACATCTCAAGGCTAGTGAAAAACGTCCTGGATCGATTCTCCATGGACGGCCCACTGCCTGAGCCTCCTGCCGATGCAGTCCACTACCGTGGTCGCGCGGATTACGACGCTCCTGAAGACCGTCATCGTCGTTAATGTGAATGCTTTCCGGGGCGGGTGATCGCCCCGGATCTGCATCGAGTTACGGGAGGTAAACGCATGTCTCGTCGACCGGAATTGGGCTACTTCGATGAAGCTTTTGATCTGTCCTCACCCTCGACCTACCGACAGTGCGAAGGCGAACTGGGCAAGGCTCGGCTCCTGCCATTGGCTGCCTATCGGTCGCTAGAGTTCGCTTATCTGGAGGATGAGCGTGTATGGACACGTGACTGGGTGTGCGTAGGCACCCAGCAGGATGTTTCTGAGGTAGGAGACCTATTACCGTTTACGTTGGGTAATCACGGAGTGCATGTGCGCCGCAATCCTGACGGAGCACTCAAGGGGGCATTCAATCAGGCGCAGCACGGTGGTTGTCGTGTGGTGCCAGATCAATGCCAGGGAGGGACAAAAACTCGCTGTTCATTCACTTCCTGCGGATACAGTCGTGATCGCATGCCGATCAAGGCTGTTGGGGCGGGGGAGGGCGATACTCACGCTCATCAATATCTGGGATTGCGCCCCGAGCGTTTGTTGCCTGTCCAAGTGGCGACAATCGGCCCCCTCATTTTTGCGAACATTGATCCAAATGCACGTGCTTTTAATGGCCAGGATAGTGAGACGTTGCTGTCGCTTTTAGCGGGTGACGAGTGGACACGTCTTGGTACGAGTTGGAGAGAGTACGACTGCAATTGGAAACTGCTCGCACAGCATCTTCTATCGGTCGACAGCTTCACTGCAGCAGTTGGTGAAGGCCTCGATATCGGTTGTGGTACCTCGGCAGGCATGAAGGTCGCGTGGGTATTTCCTAGTCTGTTGCTGCTGCGTAAAGAGACCGAGCTATGTGTTGTGATTTTACAGCCAGTAGCGCTGGGCAGGACCGTTTGCCGTATCCAGGTTTTCATTGATCAAAATGTCTTCACCGCTGGAGATCAGCTGAAAGATTGGTTCACGTCTATTGATGGGCGGGGCGCTCTTGCTGCGGATAGTTACAAGGAACTGATGCGGTGGGATTTATCAGAACATTCTGGAGCCGAGTATCCATTGCAGAGCAATAGCGCTGGGCTGTGGGCGCAACAGCAGCTGCTTCATCGATTGACGGCGCAAGCCGTAGTCCCGAACGACTTCAAGCTTTTTGGCAACGTCAGGAATTACCTCATATGAACGTCGCATCAATTACCCAGAACTCGCTCGGCCTCGATATGGCGGTGGCACAGTACACAGCAGCAAATTACCCAGTGGCTTTTAATGCGTTTCAGGAGTTGGCAGAACAAGGTGATTGCGTCGCTCAGATGTGGGTAGGCGCCTGTTATGCCGGGGGCACGGGAGTGCCCTATTCGATGACCGAAGCTTTCAATTGGTACCTGAGAGCCGCGACGTCAGGTAACGTCCAGGCGCAAACCAATGTAGGCGCCATGCTTCTCCAGGGAGACGGTTGCCTGAAGGACATCGATGAAGGTCTGGCCTGGCTAGAACGGGCGGCCTCTGCTGAGGATTGCGGTGCGCAATTCAACCTGGCCACCGTCTATTCAAATGGCAAGCTGGTAGATGTCGATCAGCCTCGGGCTTTCGGTTGGTATCTTCGCGCCGCACAGTTGGGCCACTATCCCTCTCAAGCACGCCTGGGCTACTGCTATCAGGTGGGGCTAGGTGTTGAAAGGGATCGCGTGCAAGCTTTCGTATGGCTTTCCTTGGCCGCACGGCACGGCGTCGGAACTGCATTGATTCAGCTCGAGCAAATTCTTGAACACATGTCGAATGAGCAAAAGCAACACGGCGCGATGCTGCTTGACCGCTGGAGTTCTAGTGACCAAGGACCGGCGCCCTGGCAGGCCGCCGGGAGCTGATTGGTATGGACAGAACATTCAGCGTCCAACAAATCAAATTCGAATTTCTGTGCTATCTGAAGGAGTTTGGCACTGATATAGACCGCTGGTTTATCGGGACATGTGAAGATCCTGACTCGGCCCTATTTCAGGACGAGGTAGTGGATCGAGAAGTGGACATATGGCTCTGGAAGCCTGCTTTAACAGCAAAAGCTGCCGCCAATATTCGCGATTATTTCAGTGATAAATTTCACCTGAAAATTTCTCCTGCAAGTATTTCTTCCGACCATTCGAAGTTTGTTTTTCTTTATCGACCGAAGGGGAAGCCATGAGAGTTCACGTATTCAAGCACGCGCCTTTCGAAGGCATTGGCCATATTCAGAGGCTGCTCAGCTCGTGGGGTAATAGCGTTCAGCACACATGTTTTTACGAGCCTGATCCTCAGCTTCCAGCGCTGCACGATGTCGACCTACTCATCGTTATGGGCGGTCCCATGAGCGTCAACGACGAACAGAAGTTACCTTGGTTGATCGCCGAAAAACGGTTCATCCGCAAGACCATTGACGCGGGTATTCCGGTATTGGGAATTTGTCTGGGGGCGCAGCTGATTGCCAATGCACTAGGGGCTGCTGTCGGAAGCAACGACTGCGCGGAAATAGGGTGGTTTCCTGTTGAGTCTGTAGACACTCCTCAACATTTTGATAGCTTCCGTATGCCCAGCGAAATAACCGCGATGCACTGGCACGGTGAAACATTTCAGATCCCCAAAGGTGCTGTTCGTTTGGCTCGGAGCGAGGCCTGCGCTAATCAGGCGTTTCAGTTTGGACGCCGAACCATTGCTCTACAGTTTCACCCCGAGATCACAAAGGAGATTGTTGAAGAGCTACTGGTGGATTCCGGAGATGAACTTGAGCCTGGCCCGTACGTGCAATCTGCGCTTGAACTCGCATCAGCCCCGGAGGCTGCATACGCGCCAGGCCATAGACTCATTGAGTCGATACTAGAGTATTTAGTGGCTTCGTGACCCGGTGCGTCTTGGCCCACTGAGCACTTTCATTCGGCCCTGCGGAAGGTGAAATTGATACGCTTTGGGCCAAGCACCGGATGAGTCACTTCCTTGAGTTGCGAGATCCCATGGTATCGCAAACGATCCTTACCGCCCCACACAACGACGTCCCCGTGCAGGAGCTGTATTTTTTTGACTGGATCGGAGCGTTGTTCGCCGCCGAACAGAAATGTCGCCGGTATACCTAGGGAGACAGAGACAATTGGGTGGTCGAAGCTACGTTCATTTTTGTCCTGGTGAAGCGTAAGGCGTGTACCTGGCTCATAGTTGTTTATCAGACAAGCATCCGGCTCAAATGTCGGGTAACCAGCCTCCATTGCCGCAGATTGGGCCAGCGCCATGAACACACCTGGCATACATGGCCAAGGCTGGCAGGTCTCAGGATCAACCTGGGAATAACGATACCCCCGGCGATCGGTGATCCAGCCGAAACGGCCACAATTCGTCAGCGCGACTGACATTTTAAACCCCCCAGGCGTGATCATATGGCGAAACGGAGAAAGGGTTTGTATACGGTCCAATGCAGGCAGCAGTTGATCAACGAACGGCAGCGCAAAGCCCCGCAGTACAAAAGCACAGTCGCCAATATGCTCCACTGGAGGCTGATCATTTTGGATATCATCAAATAGATCGCGCACTGATTATGCCGTCCTTGCAGGTGGCGAAGAGGAAGGCGTTACGACCGTCCCGAAGTGGGCTCACCTTTGCAAAGGCTAGCCGCTGATGCACTCCGTCTCTTGCGATCAAATTTATTAATGTGCTCTCTAATTTTTAGTCTCGCATTACTGATTGAAGACAATTTATTCACTCGCGTACAAGTCGCCTTCGAGCGCAGTACTGTTCGGCCAACTAATTTTTTTGCCATGTGCAGATCGAAACATTCGCGGCGGACATGGCTTTTTCAGAGGCTTACATGGACGCTAGTTGCCAACGATGAGGCAACGACTCCCCGATTTTATTCGCCCGCTGCGTCGGTCGGCGAATAGCCAGTTACGAATAACGTTGGCGTTGATGCCGTGGCTGATGGCGATGCTGCAAGGGCACTATGCGATTTCTCTGGTTTGCCCTGTCTCGCGCATCGAAGCAACCCAAGCCACCATCAAGCAGGCTTTGGCTGATTGTCAGGGAGGGTTGACGGCCGCGCTGTCCAGTATTGATTGAGTCGGCCGCCCCTTCAGGGCGGCCGGCCTATCATCGGTGACTGACGTGTAGCAGGTCTTCCAGGCCTATACGCCGGAACATCTCGGCGCGCACCCGGTCGGCCATGGCGTTGACGATTTCCGCGCCGTCCTGGGACGGATCGATGTGACGTCGGAACGGTCGGGTGCCGAAAGGCATGCCGACGATCTCGACGATGGCGTTGGCCACGTCCTCGACATCGGCATCGGCTGGCTCCAGGGCCGCCAGTCCTTTAAGACTTTGCTCCGGCAACCCGGCATAAGGGCCGTTGTCGTATTCGGCAGCACATGCCTTGTCGGCCGGCGAACCGGAATGCGCAAAATGGTTGGTGCCCTTGGTAAATGCCCCCG
>NZ_JAMFRV010000111.1 GCF_026224925.1 Pseudomonas sp.
CATGGGTGCCGGGGAGTCAGCGGCGGTGCCCAGTGCGGCGGCGATTGCCAATGCGATTTACGACGCCACCGGGATTCGTTTTCGTGAACTGCCGATTACCGCCGAGCGGGTGTTGGCTGCTTTAAAAGGGGCCGGGGAGGCGGCCAACGGTGCGCCGCCGAATTCGCCTAAGGCCAAGCGTTCGAAGTGGCTGTTTGGCTCTTTGTTTGCGGCGTTCGGCGCGATTCTTGGGGTGGCTGCAACGGCGTTGCCTTGGCGTGCGGAAATTACGCCGATTACTCCACCTGCTGCGGGTACTTGGTCGACGGCGACCCTGGAACGTGGGCGTTTGCTTGCAGCAGTCGGCGATTGTGCTGTGTGCCATACCGCCCCAGGCGGGGTGACCAACGCCGGTGGGCTGGCGATGCAAACGCCATTCGGCACCCTCTACAGCAGCAACATCACGCCCGACCCTGCAACCGGAATCGGCAGTTGGTCATACCCGGCCTTCGAACGTGCCATGCGCGATGGCATCAGTCGCGATGGCAAAAACCTCTACCCTGCGTTTCCTTACACGGCATTCAGAAACATCAACGATGCTGACATGCAGGCGCTGTATGCGTATTTGATGTCGCAGACCCCGGTCAGCCAACCGGCCAAGGCCAACGACATGCAGTTTCCGTTCAACATGCGGCCATTGATGGCAGGCTGGAACGCGATGTTCTTGCGCAAAGGTGAGATCAAGCCTCAGGCCGAGCGCAGCGACCAATGGAATCGTGGCGCGTACCTGGTCAACGGCTTGGGTCACTGCGCGGCCTGCCATTCTCCGCGTAACGTGATGGGGGCGGAGAAGGGCGGTACTTCATTTTTGGCCGGCGGCACGGTCGATGGTTGGGACGCACCAGCGCTCAATGGTTTGTCGAAATCTCCCACGCCATGGACTGAAGATCAGTTGTTCAATTACCTGAGCAGTGGTTATTCCGATGCCCATGGTGTGGCCACCGGGCCTATGGGGCCGGTGGTCAGCGAACTGGCGAAATTGCCGAAGGCTGACGTGAGAGCCATGGCGGTTTATTTGGCCTCGCTGGACAGCAGTGCTCAGGCGCAAACCGCTCCGGTCGCTGAGGCAGTGGCGCAACCCAGCGTTGCATCGGTGTCGCTGAGCAATGGACAGCGTGTGTTCGAAGGCTCTTGCCAAGGGTGTCATGCTGACGGGCTCGGGCCGACGTTGTTTGGTGTCAGTCCGTCATTGGCGACTAACACTAACGTACACAGCGCGCAGCCGGACAATTTGCTAAAAGTGATTCTGCAGGGTATCGCGATGCCAGCTACGCCGGATTTGGGCTACATGCCCGCCTTTAAAGACAGCCTTTCTAATACCCAAATCTCCGAACTTGCAGCTTACCTGCGCAACCGCTTCGCCCCGGCGGAGCCTGCATGGCAAGGGCTGCCACAACGAGTCGCGCACGTGCGGGCCAATCCTGGGAGTCATTAAATTCCATTACCGGATTTGTGCTGGTAGGGCATCACACAATTACAGCGTCAGGTGGCGTTATGGACACGCCCCTCACCACCAGGTCGCTGATAAACGCTAGCCAATCTTGTTGCGGACGTTGTTGCGCGAGGTCTTCGCCAAGGAAGGAGGAGAGGGTATGCACGTTGGAGTTATAGAAGTAGCACAGTGAAGCGATCATCAAGTACACGTGTTTGATATCGACGTCTTGGCGGAACAGTCCTTGTTGTTGTCCCGCTTCAATAATCGGCCTCAGCACGTCCACCGCTTCACCGGACAAGCGCCGCAGTTCGCTCGACTGTTTGGCGTGTTTGCCTTTGTGCAGGTTTTCGATACTGAGGATGGCGACAAACTCAGGGTTATTCACGTAGTAATGCCAAACGAACGCGACCAATTCGCGCAGGGTTTGTACTGGAGTCGACGGGTCCAGTTGTAAAAGGCTTTCGGCATGGTTGAACCGTTCGTAAGTGTGTTCCAGCACCCGAATGAACAGCTTCTCTTTACTGGCGAAGTAGTAATAGATCATCCGGTCGTTGGACTCGGCTTCGCTGGAAATCTGCTCGATTCGGCCGCCAGAATAACCATCACGGGTGAATACCTTAACCGCAGCTTCCAGAATTCGCGCCTTGGTCTGGTCTGCCTGTTGGGCCCTGATGCCTGTCTTTTTGTTCACACGGTCGTCCTGACGGTTAAAGGATGCGGTACAGCAAACGTTCGATGCGCACGCGGCTGACCCGACGCAAGAATGTGCGTACGGCAACCGGGTATTCGCTGAGCGTGTCCAGCTCGTCGTACTTGCCGACGCGTAAGGTATTGCGCATCAGCTGAGTCAATTCGGCTGCTCGCGGTACGGTCCATTCGGCCTTGGGGTCGTCAATCAACAATGCGTTTTCCAGGTCCAACTGGAAAGCGCGCGGGTTCAGATTGTTGCCGGTCAACAAGGTGTAACGGTCGTCGGCCCATAAGCCCTTCAGGTGGAACGTGTTGTCGCCGTCCTTCCACAGGTGCAGGTTCAACTGGTGCCTGGCAATGGATTGCTGATGCTTACGGGCGAATTTGCGCAGGCTGATTTCGTACAGGTACGGCAACGCGGCGATGACCTTGAATGGCTCATCCGGGGCAATGAAAAAATCGTTAGCTGTCTTGTCGCCGATGATGATGTCGATCTTGACCCCACGCTTAAGGGCGCGATTGATTTCTCGAGTAACCACCACTGGCAGGTTGAAATACGGCGTACACAGGGTCAATTGGGTTTGGCTGGCGGCAATCAGCTCGCAGATTGTGCGGCTGAGCGGGTTTTTATTACCCACGCCCAGTAACGGAATGATCCGCAAGCCACCGGCGTCTTCGGTCCCGTCAGAGGTGTCGTACGATGCCCGCTTAAGCTCACTGCGAAACGCGCGGATTTCACCGCGTAGGCTGCGCGAGGTCGGCGGCGAGGGCAGGTCGAGGCGGTGCACGGCTTTGGACGTGAGCACTTCGCGCTGCACCATGTGTTGCATCGAGTCGGCCAGCGCCTTGTTCTGCAGCAGGTGATAACGATCCAGGCGGTACTTGTCGAATTTATGCAGGTAAACGTTGTTGATGCTGGCGCCGCTGTAAATGACACAGTCGTCGATCACGATGCCCTTGAGGTGCAAAACACCGAACAGCTCACGGGTCTGGACCGGCACGCCATAGATCGGCACTTCTACATCGTGCTCAAGGTTTTGCGCCTGGTACCAGGTCGAGTTGCCCGGCTGCTTACCCGCACCAATCAAACCGCGCTGGGCACGGAACCAATCCACCAACACCACCACATCCAGCGTTGGCCGAGCTGTTTTAGCGGCGTACAAAGCATCAAGAATTTCCTGCCCGGCTTCGTCTTGCTGCAAGTACAACGCAACCACGTAGATCCGCTGAGAGGCCGAAGCGATCTTTTCTAACAGGCAGCGGCGATAGTCGGCGGCGCTTGGCAGAAGCGTCATGGCTTCGGCTGACGAGGAAAAACCACGAAGGGCAGGAAGAATGGAGCGTCTGAAAGTGGAGCGCATAAGCCTCTCGTGGCAATAACCGGACAGTGCAGGAGCTTACACCAGAGTGCGGGCTAACGTGGATGTCCACGTTGAAGGCACGTTCAGCGCCTCAAGGTGGCAAAGCCTCATGGCGAAGAGTGTGTCTCGACTATGCTGGTGAACATCTATGAGTGGCTCACTGTTTATTTTTTGAAGTTATCGGGTTTTATAGACCCGGGTCACACGGCAGCCTGTGTCATTGACGTTATGTTGGTGTACGCTCGATACGTCTAAAACAAGGGTGAAGTTGTTGAATTCCCACAATGACGACAGCAAAGTAGATCTCGTACAACCGATTAAAAGAGCGCCAGTTTTATGGTTGGCAGTCGTTGCGATTTTTTTTGTCTGTGTGTCGATTGTGACGTTTAACCTCTGGCAACTGGAACATGCAAAAGAGCACGAGCTGCACCAAGCTGAAATCTCTACCACTAACCTGTCGAAATCACTGGCGCAGCAAGCTGAAGACACATTCGATGAAGCCGATGTGATTCTCGTCGATCTGGTTGAGCGCATACAGGTTGACGGATTGGCACCGGCTCAGGTTGATCGCCTCGAAAAGCTTTTGGCCCGGCATGTGGTGGAAACTGAGCAACTGCAGGGCGTGTTTGTTTATGACCGCGCCGGCAATTGGATTGTCAGTTCGTTCGGCATCAAACCACCCAACGCTAATAACGCCGACCGCGAATACTTCAAATACCACGAGCAAAACGCAAACCTGGGCGCGCATATTGGTAAAGCGGTGCGCAGCCGAACGACCAACGCCTGGGTTATTCCCTTCTCCAGGCGGGTGAATGATGCCCAAGGCAACTTCGACGGCGTGGTATTGGCCACCTTGGACATGAAGTATTTCGACCGCTTCTTTGACCGCTTCCATATGGACGATGAAGGCGCGATCTTTCTGTCTATGACTGACGGCACCATATTGGCAAGACGGCCGTTCACGGATGACGTGATAGGGAAGTCCATCGCCAAGGGCGAGATGTTCACCAACTACCTGTCCAAATCCATGTCCGGTACAGCGATGTTGACGTCGATCATCGACAACGTGACGCGACTCTATGGTTACAGGCAATTGGAGAAGTACCCGTTGGTCGTCGCAGCGGCGCTCTCCGAAGAGTCGTTGCTGCAAGAGTGGCGAGCCAACTCTTATAAGTCGCTCGTCATTATTGTCAGTGCGGTGATCGCCAATATTCTGTTCGGGATGGTATTGGTCCAACAAATTCGGTTCGGCTTGCAGGCAGAAACCAAGATGCGCATCGCCCAGAGCGCGTTGGAAAAACTTGCGTTGCAGGACAGCATGACCGGCTTGTCTAACCGGCGGCATTTCGAACGGGTGCTAAATATTGAGTTCCGCCGCAGCGGCAGGAGAAAAAAACCACTAAGCCTAATCATGCTGGACATCGATTTTTTCAAAAGTTTTAACGATGCCTATGGCCACTTTGCTGGCGATCAATGCATCGTGGCCGTCGCTGATTCCTTGCGCGCCTGCCTAAATCGCGCCGGTGACTTGGCGGTTCGTTATGGCGGGGAGGAAATGGCTATTTTCTTGCCGGACAATGACGCGGAGGGTGCCTTTGCGTTGTCCGAAAAAATACGCCTCTCAATTCTTGCCCGACAAATACCCCATGCCGATAACCCTTTGGGCATCGTCACGGTAAGCCTCGGTTGCTACAGCTGCGTGCCGGATGAACAGAATACTATCGAGACGTTGATACAACGCGCCGATGCGGCGTTGTATTCGGCGAAAAAGGCCGGTAGGAATATGAGCAGGGTGTTCGAGTAAGCCGTTTCAGCCGGCGGCCTGAGGCTTTGTCACCAAGAGTGATCCGTTGAGCCCCGTTGCCTGAATGTTAAGCTGCTGGGCTGCGTTACAGTGATGGCGATTGGCTGGTTGAATGGTCGCAACCGGGTCAGTTGCATGATGGACGTTGCGTTCCATCCTGTCGTGCGTGACCCGGTATAGCGACGGTTTCAGTAGCCGTTTTTACGCAGCAGTGTGTCGATGCTGTCCTTTGATGGGCGCCCATAGAACTTCAGCAACTGCGCCGACCGGTTAGTGAAGAAACCGTCAGCACCCCTTGCGCTCAGTGCCTTGTAATCTACAGCGTCATCAACGGTGTACGGGTGAATCACCAGGCCACGGTCGTGGGCCATTTTTGTCATCCAAGGTTTGACCATGTCCATGTAGCTTTGGTCGCCGCCGTGGGTGAGCACAGCCGCCGGGCCGATGCCTGATGCGCCGTGGGCTTTGGCCCAATCCATCCACGCGGCAAATTCCCCTTGGGACTTCACCTCTCGCCCGGCGTAGAACGCCGCTTTGTCCTTGGCGCCTGAAGCCTTGAAGGTCACGTCCGAGCTGGCTTCCATGTAGCCGTCACCGATCCACAGCAACAACACCTTAGGCACCTGCGGCATATATTTTTGCAGCAACTCCAGGCTTGGTTTTTCGAAGGTCTGCAACACTATTCGGCCCGGCGTGTTGGCTACGTTGACTTTGCCTTTGGCCGCTGCTCTTGTCTGTGTCGCAGGTTGGTTAATCCAGCCACGTTTGGCCAACAGTTTCTGCAGATCCTCTTCTACTCCCGGAAACTGCGCCGGCACCTTGGTTTCTATATACAAGCCGGGTTTGTTTTCGCCCTCTTCAGCAATGTCGATAACTTCATTCAGCGTCAGGATTTTCAGCCCGACGTAACTGCTGCGAGCCCGGGCCGGATAGGCCGCATTGAACCAGGAACCCGCATCAAGACGCTTGAGTTCTTCCAGGGTAAAACTGCTGATAGGGTCTTTAATTCGATCCGGGTAAACCTGCGCGATGTTGGTGGTACGCCCGAGGGTGTCGTCATGCAGGGCGATCAACACGCCGTCTTTGGTGCGTTGAATGTCCATCTCCAGGTAGTCGGCGCCCAGATCGCGAGCCAGCGCATAGGAGGGGATTGTCTCTTCAGGCGCATCGAATGAGGCACCGCGATGGCCAATAACTGCCGGCCAGGGCACGCCGATTTTTGCGGCGAGGGCCTTGCCGGGCTGTTCTGCTGCTAGGGTCGTTGTGCTTAAAAGAAGGGCACTGGCCACCAGTGTCAGTAGCCCGAGAGTCTTTGGAAATCGATTTAGCATCGTTGATCTTCCTTATCAGTTATCAGACATTCGCGGTTGCACTGTAGCAAGTCACGCATGACGGATTGGCTAAGGATCTATAACTAAGCGATTTAATCGGCGGATGCTTTCATGCGCCGACGCACAAAGCGCAACACCGCCACCAGCAATGCCAGTGCAATGAGTGTCAGCAGGGCGTCCTCTTCGTAGCGCTTGATGTCGGCGAACAACCATTCCAGTGACTGGCCGAACACATAACCGACACCGGCCACCAGTGGTGCCCAAATGGCGGCACCGATCAGGTTGAAGAAGATGAAGCGTGAGACTGGCACATCGCTCATGCCAATGGCGATCGGGCCGGCAATACGCAGGCCGTACATGAATCGTACGCCGATGATCAGCCCGCTTTGGTAGCGCTGCAGCAGGGTGCTGACACGTACTGCGGCGGGTTGCAGTTTTGGAAATCGGATTAATAGACGGCTGCCATAGCGGCGACCGATCATGAAAAACAGCGTGTCGCTTAATGCGCCGCCCAACGCGCCGACAATCGCCAGCAGTGGGAACGACAGATAGCCTTCATGGGCGGCGAAACCGGCAAGCATCAGCACGGTCTCCCCCTCAAGCGAGGCACCGATAAACACGGCCAGATAACCGTACTCAGCAATTGCCTGTGTCAGCGTCATACTCCAGCCTCATGGTGTGTGGAAGTTGCTGGAGTGTGACTGATTGTGGCTCGAATTTGTTCCTTGGGTGGGTGAAGGTCCTTCGTGTCGCCCGCGCCCCCGGCCTATCTACCGCGCCAACACCATCGCAAAGTACCCAAATATAGTTAATAAAATCCCTGACACGGCATACGCCACCGGAAAGCCAATCCAGGGCACGGTGCTGTCGATTTCTTTTGCGGCTTCGCGCGCCGGGCCCGAGTGACTGCGGGCGCCTGCGACGCCGCCCATGAGAATGGCCGGGTTGATCTTGAACACGTGAAAACCGATAGCCCAGACGATAAACGGCGGGATCGTACAGGCCACAAAACCCAACCCAAAAATCTTCAACGCAATCACCGCGCTCAATTGCGACACCAGACTCGCACCGGCATTGACACCGACGATGGCGACGAAAAAGATCAGGCCCATGTCTTCAAGAATGTTTCGCGCCGCATTAGGTGTATTGCCAAAGAAACGCACCCGTGACACCAGCGACGAAACGATAATCCCCGAGACCAATAGCCCACCGGCATTGCCCAGCCCCACCGAAGCGCCGAACGCCGGTACTTGCACCAGACCAATCAACAAGCCCAACACCATGCCTAACGACAACGTCAGCAAATCTGTGGCGGTGCTGGGGCGGCCGACTTTGCCGAGAATCGCGGTGGCCTTGTCGATGGCGCTGCGCAGCCCGATCAGGTGCAGCACGTCCATGCGCTGCAAGCGCGTCTCCAAACCTACGGTCAACGGTGCTCCGCCGCGTTCGATGCCGAGCAACTGCACTTGGCCGGCAATCGAAGAACTGCTGAACTCCTTAAGTGCCTTACCGATAGCGTCGCGGTGGGTTACCAGAATTTCGGCTTCGTCCAACGGGATATTCAGTGCACGTGCGTCCGGTACTTCTGGCCCGATCAAACCCATGTGGTCGGTCAGCATGTCCAGGCTACCGCCTAATGCGATCACATCACCGAGTTGCAACACCAAGCTAGGGTCTGCACCCAACAGCTGGGTGCCGCGCTCAACGTTTTCAATCTGATATTGACTGAAGTGCTCGCGAAACTGGCTGATGGTTTGGCCGTTCAGCTCTGGGTTGACCAGCCGATACGCCCGTAAATCAAACGGGCGATAACCGCTTAACCCTGCATCGTCGACGTTCGGTACGCCATGTTCGATCTCGTATTCCTTGGCTGCTTTGCGCGCATCTACACCCCACCAACGCGGCAGGTATTTGCAGATCAGGATGATCCCGACCGTGCCCCAGATGTAGGTGATGCCGTAGGACAACGCGATCATCGCCGTGGCCGCAGCCGCCGTAGTGCCCGGTGGCAGCGGCACGACCCCTGAAGTAATCGCTTGCTCTGCCGAACCAATGGCTGCCGACATGGTTTGCGAACCGGCAAGAATCCCGCCTGCAGCGCCGACCGGCAGTGATAACCAGCGCGTGCCCAGCACCACGATTCCCAAGCCGAGAAACGACGACAAAATCGCCAGGAAGGTGAACTTCAGGCCATCGCCCTTCAGGCTATTGATAAACGACGGCCCCACACGCAGACCGACGCCGTACATAAACAGGTAATAAAACAAACTTTTGGTGAAACTATCGAGTTCCAGGTGCACGCCATACGCGGCGGCCCATGACGCTACGGCGCAACCAATGACAATGGCTGCCGCCACTGCACCGAGGCCGTAGCCCTTGATGCTGCCGCGCCCGACCCACACGGACAGGCCGACGACTACGAACAACAGAATGTAAGGGTTGCTCTGCAGGAATGTCAGAAATGCAATCACTGTGGCCTCGTACCTTGTGATAAAGCGCTATGAGCACCGGGCAAGTTCTTTGCCCGGTGGGGTTCGAGGTCGAACTAGGCGGCGTCAGTTGGCTCGGCAGCGACGGCGCCATGATTGAAACTCGGGCCGGCGTCAGACGACAGTACCGGGTTTTTTTGCAGAAAAACGATGGCTTTGCGCAAGTCTTCCAGCAACAGACCAATCAGGTCGCGGCTGACGCCATGACGTATCAGTACGCGCTGCACAACGATCTCCTGACGGTCAGACGGCAGTGGGTATGAAGCAATCTGCCAGCCACGCATGCGCACCCGTTCCGACAAGTCATAGAGCGTGAAGCCGTGGTCGATGCCGTCCTTAAGCTTGTAACAAACCGCCGGGAGACCGTCCTTGCCGTCGTACACCAATTCCAATGGACCGAGGCGTGTGACTTCAGTTGCCAGCCATTGCGCGGTGTCGGAACAGGCTTGTTGGATACGCGTATAGCCATCACGTCCCAGGCGCAGAAAGTTGTAGTACTGGGCGATGATTTCACCGCCCGGACGGCTGAAGTTCAGGGCAAAGGTCGCCATGTTGCCGCCGAGATAGTCGACGTAGAAGATTAATTCTTCAGGCAGATCAGCTTTTGAACTCCAAATGATCCAGCCCACGCCCAGCGGTGCCAAGCCGTACTTATGGCCCGAGGCGTTAATCGACTTGACCCGCTCGATCTGGAAGTCCCACTTCAATTCTTTCTGAATGAATGGGGCGATAAAACCGCCACTGGCCGCGTCCACGTGAATCGGAATGTTCAGTCCAAGGTCGCGCTGCATGGCGTCCAACTCGGCTGCCAACGCAGCTACCGGTTCGTAGATCCCGGTAAACGTCACGCCCAGTGTCGCGATCACGCCGATGGTGTTCTCGTCGCAATACTCGCGCAGATCAGCAGGTTGTAAGCCCAACGCGTTGCCGCGCAACGGTACTTCGCGGATTTCCACATCGAAGTAACGCGCAAACTTTTTCCAGCAAATTTGTACCGGGCCACAGACGAAGTTGGGTTTGTCGGTTGGTAAACCGGCGTCTTCGCGAAGTTTTTTCCAGCTCCACTTCAACGCCAGGCCACCGAGCATCGCTGCTTCGCTGGAGCCAGTGGTAGAGCAGCCCACGGTTTGCCATGACTTTGGCGCATGCCAAAGGTCCGCAATTATATGTACGCAACGGTTCTCGATTTCCGCCGTTTGCGGGTACTCGTCCTTGTCGATCATGTTCTTGTCGAGGGCATCTGCCATCAACTTCTGCACTTCGGGCTCGACCCATGTGGTGCAGAACGTTGCCAGGTTTTGCCGGGAGTTGCCGTCCAGTAACAACTCATCCCGAACCAGGTTGTAAGCAGCCGATGGGGCGGTGGAATGATCGGGCAGCCGATACTTGGGCAGTAGTCGCTGCGACGTTCCGCTGGAGTAAACATCTTCAATAGCGTCGTCGCGAGTTTCAGCGGTTTGATGAAGGGCCATGAAATCCAACTCTGCAAGATGAGGGGAATGCTAGTGGCGCTACTGCGGCGTACAGAGGGCGCGCATGCAAGCGATTCGTAGCTAACCCCTGAGACCTTACGCCATCAGTGCAGAGTAGACGTTGACCCAGGTCAGTCATTCCCGGGAATCTGTTTCTGACCGAAGGTCTCAACCGTGGTTGATCTTCTTCAACCAGTTATCCAAGTCGGTGATCTCGTTGTCGCTGATGGTATGTCCAATGCCAGGGTAGGCATGAAAATCAGGCTCGATGGCTAGTTGTTTCAATCCTGTATTTGCGTCAGTTCCGGCCTCGTAGGGCAGTCGCTGGTCTGCGGTACCATGGCCAATAAATACCGCAAGGGATTTAAAGTTCGGTGAAGGTTTCAGCTCTGCCTTTAACACCGGAAGAAGCTTGCCGCTCAACGCTGCAATCCCGCGCAAAATCTCCGGATGCCGCAGGGCAACTTCATAAGACATGATCGCGCCCTGGCTGAACCCGATGAGGAACACCTTGTCTGGCTGGGTGTGGTACTTCTCGGTGGCTTTTACCACGAAGTCTGAAATCAACGCTTCACTGCTTTTCAGGTCGTCCGTTACGCCGTCGTAGGCGCCGTCGCCGGGTGTTTTGTTAAACCATTGATAGCTGTCTGTCCCCACTTCGAACGGTGCCCGCGCCGATAAAAATGTGTACTCGGCAGGCAATTCATCTTTGATGTCGAACAAGTCGGCTTCGTTACTGCCAGAACCGTGCAGGAAGATGATCAGTGGCTTGTTGCGCGATTGACCGTCGGTTTGCTCCAGATAACTCAAGGGCAGGTCGGTTTGCAGGGAGGATTGGGCGTGAGCAGCGGTTGAAGCGAGGATAAACAGTGCGGCGAGAAATTTAATCATATGCCTGCCTTTTAACAGCCTGTCAGGATCGAGGGCGAAGCTTATCACTCACGGCTGCCGGTGTTTTTACGGTTAGATTGTACCGTTCGTGATCGACCCTTTTCCTGCGAGCGAGATCAAGCCAACGTCATTAACCCATCCAGCACTTGGCGTAGCGCTTTGCTGACGGGTTTGTCCTGTCGCAGCACGATACCCAAGGTACGCGTCAGCGGGGATGTCAGGCTGCGGACTTGAAGTCCGCGTCGATGGTGGTCGGCTGTGACGGACAGGCTCGGGACGATGCTGTAGCCAAGGCCCGCGCCGACCATCTCCTTGATCGCTTCGACACTGCCCAGCTCCATGACGGGTTTGATCCGAATACCCGATTGCGCATACCACTGGTTGATCAACATCCGCGTGCTGCTGCCTGCTTCGAAGATAACCAGCGGGTAATTGCTCAAGGTGATGGGGGTGATGTGTTCCGGGAGGTTTGTTTCATCAGCGCTGAAAATCGCCACGAAGTCATCATTCAATAACGGGGTGACCAACAGGCTGCGCCCAGCGGCAGGCAGCGTTACCAGGGCCAGGTCCAGACGATTTTCCTCGACTGCTTTTATCACGCCTTCGGTATTACCAATGCTGACCCGAACCTCCAGCGCCGGGAATCGTTGCCGCAAGGTCTGAAGAATAGGTGGCAGAAGGTGGATGCAGGCGGTGGCTCCCGTACCGATAGCGATGGTGCCGGCCACTTCCTGTGCGTGAGTCGAGAGGTCCAGCAAGGCATTTTCGACCGTGGCTTCGATGTGGATAATATGTTCCAGCAGCACGTTGCCTGCGCTCGTCGCCTTGATGCGTTTACCGACCCGCTCGATCAAACGCACATTGAGGCGCTGTTCCAACTGGCGGATTTGCTGGCTGACGGCCGGTTGCGTTAACCCAAGTTTTTCTCCTGCCGCCGAAAAGCTTCCGCAGGTAATGACACACGAATAGGTGTGGAGATGATTCAGGTTTAGTCGGTTCATCTCAAAGTTTTTCTTATGCTATGGATAAGTGATCATAACTTTTTATTAGTTATCGCGACCGGCATTATTACGCCCCACCCGACAGTCTTTGGAGCACCAGCAATATGAACACCGGCCAGACCCCCATCCTGCGCAACGCCACCGATGATGATATGCCCAGCGTGCAAAGCATCTACGCGCAGCATGTGCTCGGCGGTATTGCCAGCTTTGAACTGGAAGCGCCAAGCATCGAGGAAATGATGATTAGGCGCACCGACATCCTCGCCAAGGGGCTGCCGTATTTGGTGGCAGAACTGGCGGGTGAAGTGGTGGGTTATGGCTACGCGACGTTATACCGACCACGTCCTGGTTATCGTTTTACCGCTGAAGACTCGGTGTATGTGCGCGAGGGTTTAGGAGGGAAGGGTATTGGGCAGGCGTTGCTCGGCGCAGTCATCGAGCATTGTACCCAAGGCGGCTGGCGACAAATGATCGCGATCATAGGCAACAGTGAGAACCATGCTTCGATCCGACTCCACGAACGCCACGGGTTTCGTCGCGTGGGTGTGTTCGAGTCGGTCGGTTTCAAGCACGGGCGTTGGGTGGATACCGTGTTGATGCAACGCGCGCTGGGTGATGGGGTTTGACACAAAAAGGGAAACGGCTTCAGTTTGAATGTGACGCTGCTGTTTCTTTAAACAAAGCGTTGTTATAGAAAGCCTCGCTCCATCCTTAAGCGCCATCGTCCGTTGAAGCGCAGCTCCGTGATCGACAGTGGCTCGATGTCGATGCCATTAAACGCCGCGGTTGGGCATTGCAGGGCATGGACGATGGCAGCACGGATGACGAACGGGTGAGTGATTGCTACCACATGGCCTGGGGTGCGCAAGTTATCAAGCCAGGCACCGACGCGGGCGCAGACGTCGGCAATGGATTCACCGCCATGGGGCGCGCTGTTGCTGTCACTAAGCCACGCGTTAAGTGCTTCGGGCTCATGCGCCTGGAGGTCGTTGATGCGCTGCCCTTGCCAACGCCCGAAGTCGCAATCACGTAGCGCAGGCACTGTCTCGATCTGTGTGCCGAACAACAGCGCAGTCTGTTGAGCACGGGCTTCCGGCGCGCTAAGCAACTGCACCGACGCTTTGAAGCGATCAGACAGCGATTGCCCTGATGCTTGCCAGTCCATCTCGATGGATTCGTCCTGCGGGAAGCGCGCAAGGTTCTGCGCGACAGTTCGGGCGTGGCAGATCAAGGTCAGACGAGTTGCCATGGTGGTCCACACTGGTTTTACGAATTCAGAAGAGTACACTGCCCCAGCAGTTGCATCATGTTACAGAGCAGGAAGCCGGTTCGATTCCGGCGCGGTCGCGCCACTGTATTCGGTCATCACCGTAAGCCAGACCTTGTTTTGTTCGCCCGTTATCCGTATTGGGACGCGAGTTCCCTGGAGGCTTTATATGACTTTTAACGCTACAACACATACCGATACTTCGCTGCCGGTCATCCCGCTGGGCGAAATTGTGCCGTGGGCAGTTTTCGTTGGCTTGTTGTTGATGCTTGCGCTGTACTTCGTTGGCGCAGAACAAGGCGCTACATCGATGTTTTCCGGTATGTATGTCCATGAGTTTGTGCATGACGGTCGCCACTTGCTGGGCTTCCCTTGCCACTAATTTCAGGAACATGACATGACTGGGCAATTACTCGTAAGGGGAATGCTGGTGGGCTTGCTCGCCGGTCTTCTCGCGTTTGGCTTTGCAAAAGTGTTCGGTGAGCCGCAGATCGACCAAGCTATCGCCTTTGAAGAGCATCATATGTCGGCGATGCACGGCGATGCTCCGGAAGAAGAACTGGTCAGCCGCGACGTCCAAAGCACCTTCGGTTTGTTCACTGGCATTCTGGTTTACAGCATCTCGCTGGGCGGTATTTTCGCGCTGGTGTTCGCCTATACCTTGGGTCGGGCAGGCAATATCGGTCCTCGCGGGCTTGCGGCACTGTTGGCGCTGGCGGCGTTTGTAGCGATCATTTTGGTGCCGGGTCTGAAGTACCCCGCCAATCCGCCGTCCATCGGCGACCCTGAAACCATCGGCAAGCGCACCAAATTGTTCTTCCTGATGATGCTGCTGTCGGTAGCGGCAATGGTCATCGCGATCAATGCCGCGCGTAAGCTGATTGCCACACGCGGTGTCTGGAATGGCGCATTGTTGGCGGTGGCACTGTACGCAGTGATCATGGTGCTGGCAGCGGCTATGTTCCCCGTAGTCAATGAAGTGCCAGCAGATTTCTCGGCCACGCTGTTGTGGAAGTTCCGAGTGGCCTCGCTGGGCATTCAAATCGTTTTGTGGACCACCGTTGGCCTGGCCTTTGGCTGGCTGGCCGAGCGTAAACTCAACCCGGTGAACTCACGGCCCCGGGCGAAGCTTCAGTCCTGAAGCGCTCAGTTCTAAATGCAGAGGCCCGCGTTGTGCGGGCCTTTTACTGTCAGTAGTATTTTGTGGTTTTAAACGCTATTTGATTTCGACTGAGAGGGAATCATGACAACGACTGTTCTGGTGTTGGTAGAAACCATCAACGACTATCTGCCGATAATCGAAAACAGTGGCTTCACTTTGATTCTTGCGCCGACCCCAGCGGAACGCGCCAAGGCCATTGCGACCCATGGTGAGCAGATCAACGCGGTATTGACCCGCGGTCCGCTGGGTTTATATGCCGATGAAATCGCCGCACTGCCGCACCTGGAAATCATCTGTGTGATTGGCGCCGGTTATGAACACGTCGATCTCGGTGCCGCTAGGGCTCGGGGTGTCATGGTCACCAACGGGGCTGGCGTGAACGCACCCTCGGTGGCCGACCACGCCATGGCGTTGTTGCTGTCGTTGGTGCGCGATATTCCAGGCGCCGACGCGTCGGTACGCCGTGGCGAGTGGCGCAAGGTCATGCGTCCTTCACTGGCGGGCAAGCGCCTTGGCATCCTCGGTTTGGGCTCGGTGGGCATGGCCATTGCCAAGCGTGCGGCGCTGGGGTTCGATATGTCGGTGAGCTACCATAATCGTCGGCCGCGCAGCGATGTACCCTACGCGTATTGCGCCACGGCGGCTGAGTTGGCGTTAGTGTCAGACTTCTTGATCGTCGCCACGCCTGGCGGTGCAGGGACACACCAGCTTGTGGATAGAAACGTTCTTGAGGCACTTGGCCCTAACGGTTTTATCGTCAATATCGCTCGCGCCAGTGTCATCTCCACGGTTGACCTGATCGACGCTTTGGAACACAAACGCATTGCCGGTGCTGCGCTGGATGTGTTCGATGACGAGCCGCAAGTACCCGATGCGCTCAAGGTTTTAAGCAACGTGGTCCTGACCCCGCATGTCGCCGGGCTATCACCGGAAGCCTCCCAGGGGACTGTGCAGTTGGTGGCGGATAACTTGCTGGCGTTCTTTTCCGGGAAGCCCGTGCTGACGCCTGTTCCATTGCCGGAGAATTGATTTACAGTCGTTTTCGATAGCGAGGTGAGTCAACCAGGCCGCCTTCGCGAACAAGTTCGCTCCCACCGAGATCAGGTTTTGCCTTCAGGGACTTGTGGTTCGCACAAAATCCTCAGGCGGATCAATATCCGGTGGCGAACTTGTTCGCGAAGTGAGCGACGCGGTGTTGTAGGTAGAAGCCACCTGCGTTGCTCTGTCCAAATGCTTCAGTGTTCTGTCCAACCTGTTCTCGACCGACCCGCGCACAATAACGCCATGCCCGCTATCCATCGGCTGTCTGTCAGGAGAAAACCATGAGTGACTTTGTGATCGCCCCCGTTACCGCCCCGTCGTTGGCCGTTGAAGGCACGTCGAGCCGTTTTCCTATTCGTCGCGTTTTTTGCGTCGGCCGTAATTATTCGGACCACGCCCGTGAAATGGGCCACGATCCAGACCGCGAGCCGCCATTTTTCTTCATGAAACCGGCTGATGCCGTGGTTCCAGCAGAAGGCACCTTGGCTTACCCAGCACTGACCGAAGACCTGCACCACGAAATCGAACTGGTGGTAGCCATCGGCAAAGATGGCGTCGATATCGCGCCGGAAGATGCACTGAGCCACGTTTGGGGCTATGCCGTTGGTGCCGACCTGACCCGTCGCGACATCCAAGCCCAAGCGAAAAAAATGGGCCGTCCGTGGGATTGGGCCAAAGGCTTTGACGAATCGGGCCCAAGCTCGCCGCTAAAGCCGGTTAGCAGCGTCGGCCATCCGGAGAAAGGCGCGATCTGGTTACAGGTCAACGGCGTCGAGCGTCAGCGCGGTGATCTAAGCGACCAGATCTGGCCGGTCAAAGACGTCATTAGCTACATTTCGCAGTCGGTAAAACTCAAGGCCGGCGACCTTATATTCACCGGTACACCAGCCGGTGTCGGCGCGCTGCACGTGGGTGATGTGGTCCACGGTGGAATCGATGGGCTCAATGAGTTCACCTTTACCGTCGGCGCCCGCTAACGGTTCAGCTGTTTGCCTGATCACTATTCGCTAGGCCTGACTGCCGCATCTGAAATACCCTGTTGCGGTCAGTCCGAAGCGAAGTCAGGTACACCCGCCATGTCGACATTGTCCCGCGTTCCCACCTACGGCATGCAGCAGC
>NZ_JAMFRV010000112.1 GCF_026224925.1 Pseudomonas sp.
GACGTCGTTGAAGTCGAGCATCGAGGAAATAGCGCGAGGGATATAGAGGTCATCAGCGTAGACCGCCACGGCCGACTCCTGGATCGGGTCGGTCTCGCCGATACCACGAATGCCGTAGGTCTGCGCGCTGTAAGAGATCGACTGGTGGCTGAGGGTCAGGTTTGGCACCTGTCCGGACAGGTCACGGATATTCTTGATCTGCTTGTCGTCGAGGGTCTTCTCGTCGAAAGCTGAGATCGCAAGCGGGGTTTTTTGCAGATTTTCATTTTTGTGTTCTGCCGTCACGGTGACCGTCGGCAGTGCCGGGCTGGCGGCATCCTCCGCCCACAGTGACTGGCTTGTACCAGCGAGCACGACGGCCAGCGCCAAGGGATTAAAGGCATAACGGGATGTTGGCATGGTGTTTCTCGGGTGATTGTTGTTATGGGCCTCCTCCTTGCGTGGGGTCGGGTTATCAATGGATGAAGGTGACTCAGTAGCCGCGGCTGCGATCGGCCAGATTGACCAAGGGCTGCTCATTTAAAAAACGTTCCAGGTTGTCCAGCACAATGGCGCCGATGGCTTCATTGCTGCGGGTTGAAATCGCCGACGTGTGCGGCGACAGACGCACCTTTGGGTGGCTGTACAGGCGATGCCCGTTGGGCAGCGGTTCAGGCTCGGTGACGTCAAGCGAGGCAAAGCCCAGCGGGCCGTTGTCCAGGGCATCGAGTAGGGCGTCTTGATCCAGTAAACCGCCACGGGCAATGTTGATCAGGTGCAGGCCCGGTTTGGCGCTGGCGAGCACCTGGGCGTTGACGATATGCCGGGTAGCAGGCGTCAGGGGCGCGGCCAGTACGAGATGGTCGGCGTGGGCGAACAGCTCATGAATATCGCGAGCCACCTGTACGCCTTCCACTTCCGGCGGCGCATCGCTCTGGCGCAAAACGATAACCTGCATGCCCAACGCCAGCGCTTTTTGCGCAAGGCTGCTGCCGATGGCTCCAAAGCCCAGGATGCCTAGGGTCTGGCCTTTCACCGGTGTCAGGGCGGTGAAATGCCAGTCCGCGTCGCGGGTCCAGATATCTGGCAGGTGTTTGTTGTAAGCAAAAATATGCGCCAGCACAAACTCTGCGATCGGGTCGCTGGCGCTGCCGCGCGCGGTGGTAACCGTCACGCCCTCGAACAGCCAGGACGGGTAGAAGTCGATGCCCGACGACACCAGTTGAATCCAGCGCAGGCCATAGGGCCAACCAGGCGGCGGAGTTTCTGGCGCTTGGTAACCGCGCACATTGATCGGCCGACCGATCAACACGCTTGCTTGGGGTGGTAAGTCACTGGGAACGCCCGGGGGTACTTCAATCACTTCGACGCCGGGGTGGGTCTGGGCCAGACGCTCAAGTAGGGCTTGATTGAACGAGGTGTCCATCTGGCTGGCGATGATCAGTTTTTGCTGTGGGCGGGAGATCGACATCTAGGCACTCCGATTAAATTTACGAATATTAGGCGCGAAGCTTCTGCCCAGGCACTGCGGCCAGTAATTCCTGGGTATAAGCCGTTTGGGGTGTATGGAATACCTGGTCAGTAGAACCCTGTTCGACCACCCGACCGTTGTGCAAAACCACCACCCGATGCGCGACGCTGGCGACCACTGCCAAGTCATGGGACACCAGCAAATAGGCCAGCCCCAATTCGGCCTGTAACTCAGCCAGCAAGTCGAGAATCTGCGCCTGCACCGACACATCCAATGCCGATACCGGCTCATCCAACAGCACCAGATCCGGTTTCAAGGCCAGCGCTCGGGCAATGGCGACACGTTGGCGCTGGCCACCCGATAACTCACGGGGAAGACGATCCAGAAAGGCCGTTGGCAAATGAACCCGCTCCATCAGCTGCCGGGCCGCGTGCTCTAGCTCCCGGCCCTTGAGACGACCAAACGACACCAGCGGCTCCACCACGCTGTCGAAAATACTCATACGCGGGTCCAGTGCGGCGAAGGGGTTCTGTTGCACCAACTGTATACGTTGGCGCAGCGGGCGAAACTCCCGCCAGCCGAGGCCGGTGACGTCGCGGCCGTCGAAGAGTACGCGGCCCTCGGTGGGTTGTTCCAAGCCCAAGGCAATTCTCAACGTGGTGCTCTTGCCAGACCCGGACTCGCCGACGAGGGCCAGGGTTTGGCCCGGATAAACCTCAAGACTGACATCCTGCAGCGCCTGGAAACTCTCTGGCTCACCCTTGCGCTTAGGCAGCCGGAAGGTTTTGCCGATGCCCTGCAGTACCAGAAGCGGTGGGCTATTGGCAGCAATTTTTGAGATCGGCGGGGTGCGCTTGCTGAAGGCTGGTGCCGCCGCGATCAGTGCGCGAGTGTAAGGCTGAGACGGGTGCGCAATCAGGCTCGCGGGCGTGCCTTGTTCGATCAGTTGACCGTCTTTCATGACCAGCAGCCGGTCGGCTCGATCAGCGGCAACGGCAAGGTCGTGGGTGATGATCAACAGTGAGATGCCGCGCTCGGCTACCAAGCCTTGTAAATGGTCGAGGATCTTACGTTGGACTGTCACGTCGAGGGCGCTGGTGGGTTCGTCGGCGATGATCAACCGTGGGTTGCCCGCCAGCGCTATAGCGATCAGCACCCTTTGACGCATGCCGCCGGACAGTTCATGGGGGTATTGGCGCGCCCGCAGCAAGGGCAGGTCTAGACCGACGTGTTCCAGCAATTCAAGCACGTGCGCGTCGACGCCAGGGTAGCGCCGACCTTGGGCTTGAATCAGCGCCTCGCCAATCTGCTGGCCGATACGCAGTGTGGGGTTGAGGCCGACCATGGGGTCTTGAGGCACTAGGCCCACGGTGGCTCCGCGCAGGCGTTGCCATTGGCGTTCGCTGGCGTGGGTGACGTCGTTGCCGTCGAGGCGCAGGCAGCCACTCTGAATCAGCGCGTTGCCCGGCAGCAAACCTAACAAGGCATTGGCGATAGTGGATTTGCCCGAGCCGGACTCGCCGACAATGGCCACGGTTTCACCACGGCCCAAGGTGAAC
>NZ_JAMFRV010000113.1 GCF_026224925.1 Pseudomonas sp.
CAATTGGCGAAAGGCACTACAACGAACATACCTCTGCCGATGAAAATCCCAGTGTTGTTGGCGTACTGGACAGTGGATTTGCAAGACGATGGCCGTGTCAGTTTCAAATCGGATGTGTATGGCCATGATCAAGTGCTACTGCGGGCATTGAACCGGCCGTACTGATTTTATTTACGCTGGTGATCTGGCCGTTCCAGATCATCTCGTAATGCGCTGTCTGAATAACCGATGAAACGGGTCTCGGGGTCATCAATGCCCAGCAGTGGTAGCCGTGCATACGCACAGAGTTGTACCTCAGGCCTGGGCAGCCGGCCTGTTTGACGGCCTTGCCCAAACGGTGGGAATGCGTGTAATCAATAGGATCGTAAATGGGATCGCTCATGGGAATAGAGACGGCATCCCTCATTGCTACATCAACGAACGTGCAGGATAACCCTCGAAAAAGGAACCGCTCGTAATTGAGATTCTGGACGTTCGACCAATACTGGTCTTGGTGGTGCCGTACCTCAGCCAACGCTGTTTCCATCGACGCAGCCAGGTACAACACACCAAAGTTACCATCGCTGAACCTAGAACCCGCCTGGTTAACATGAGTAAAGGGAGCCGTCGCGTAAGAGCATCCGGGAATACCGAAAGGAATCTCGCCGCGCGGTATTAACTCAATGTTCCCCAGCTCGTTTTGCAGTCTTGGATTGGTGAGGGTTTGTATCTGGTACAGAACCTCGAACTCGGACGCATCGGCAACATCATCAAACAATGCAACGGGCGGGAACTTTGAGTTGACCAGTCGGTAGGCCTGCAACTGCTCCCCGGCCAACTCGGCGAGTTGACTCACCATCACCATTGCGCACCTCGCAGTACGTCAATCCGCCGGAAGGTCTCGTACAAGGAAATCATATCTCCCTGCGACATGATGTCGAGCGGGGCACGGCCATTGAAAAATTCGTTATCGTTGGCCATTGCCGGAAAGCCATAGACGTTCTCCGGGTTATCAAAGACCAGGCGCAAAGCGGCGTGGATGTTAAGAACGAAACTGATTCGTTGCATCTGATCCGAGTCCAAAGCAACAGACCATGCGGGATCGCGCTGCTTTGCACGGGTGTACGTACTGCGGGAAATGCGCAGAATACGGCAAGCTTGATCACTCGATGCTTGCCATTTTTCGAGTATTTCTACCGCTACGCGTAGGCCAGTTACGCACTGCTCTTTGGTGAATCCTTGGGTTTGAAGGGCAACGGTCATGACTAACGCCTCTTGATGAGTCTACAGATTCAAATATAGTAAATTAGAATCTGTAGGTCAACTCGTGGCGTGTGGCCGGCATCCTATAGAAAGGCTTGGGTCAGCTTTCTGGGCGGGTGGGCAAAGCAGCCCAAAAATCATCGCGGTCATCTGTTTGACCAGTTCCTCAAACGGCTGGTGCCCTTCGCGAAACCAGAATGCGACACTGCAAAGCATGCCCAGCACGGCGTTGACGCTCGTCGGGATAGGCTGCGCAATAAAAATTTCGGAGGCAACACCTGCGGTGATGATCTCGGTCAGGCAACTCCGGTGGCGCGCTAGCAACGGCTGGATCTGGGCTCTATAGGCGTCGTCAAGACTGCGCAACTCCAAACCTAACAACTGGGCGCACTCCTGATGATGTATTTGAAATTCCAAATGGATACGCACGAAGGTACTAAGTTTGGCCCCGGCGGTGGCAGTTTTCCTCGTCCGCCGGGCTATGGCGTCAACCATATTTTCTAAATGTTCATGGATCAGTTCAAACAGTAACGCCTGCTTGCTTTCCACATGGTGATAGAGCGAACCCGCATGCACCCCAACTCGCTGTCCAAGGTGGCGTAGGCTGACATTGCCAAACCCCTCCTTGACGAACATGGACAGCGCCACGTCCCTGACCTGTTGCCCCCGATCCGTTCGGGCAGGGTCCAGCGCTTTCTCTGAACGTCGAGTAGGACACGCAGTAGAACAAGACGGCTTTCTCTTCATATAAGCAGATCCACCTTGGCATCGAAGGTTCGCTAATGCGCGTGTTTATAGGCGCTTTTGGACGCGTGTGTGGATGTACGGATCAACAACAGTACAGCGCCGATTAACGGCAGGTTAATCAGCAGCAGCGCATAACGCAGCGACTCCTGGCCAAACTGCGGTATCAACATATCGCTGAACAAACCGGTTATCAGTGGCCCGACGCCGACCCCGAGCAGCGTACTGACGATGGTTTGCAGGGCCATGGCAGTACCGCGCCGACCCGCCGGCACTAGTTGGGTGACGAGGTTGTAGGACGGGGCGACCCACCACACGGCAAAGAAGGAATAGATCGCGCACCAGAGCATCGCGGTCGGAATAGGTACATCGCCGATGCGGACCAGCAGAGTATCGGACCAGAGCAGATAAGGGACCAGCGCGGCGATGGCTGCCAGATGGCCCAACACTGGAATGGAAACCTGCCAGTGTGGGTTGCGGCGGCACAAGCGGTCACTTAACCAACCACTGAACAGGCCACCAATCCCGGCCGAGATACCGCAGATCACCCCGACCAGGAGCCCGGCGTGTTGCAGTGACAAGCCGTGGGAGCGCATCAGGAAGCTGGTGTTCCACATGCCGATGGCATAGGAGCAGAGCGTAGCCAGACCGCCCGCGAGGATCAGGCACCGGTAGGCCGGCAACGTCCAGAGCTTGCGTGCTTCGGCGCCCATACCAAGTAGCGGCGCCTGGGTGTAAGTATGTGGCGTGAGGTCCCAACGGCCGCGCTGTGGGTCGCGTGCAAAAAAGGTCAGGATGGCGCAAAACACCAAGGCCGGCATGCCAACGGAAATAAACGCGCTGCGCCAGCCATACTGCTCCACCACCCAGGCGCCGATACTCAAACCAATGATCGAGGAAAACGTCGGTGCCGCGGTAAAACAGCTGATGGCGAATGAGCGTCGTTGTGGTGGATACAGGTCCGCGATTAACGACAGCGAGGCTGAGGTCGTCGGCGATTCACTGACCGCCACCAGCATCCGCGCAATGGCCAGCCCAATGCCGGAACTGGCCCCGGTGACGACGACGTGACGTTGCGCGTCCATTAGCCGACGCTGGCCCGCGCGTCGGCAATGATCCTGTCGGCATCGAAGTGGTTGATGTCGGCGATCAGATCGTTGGTATAGAAATTCGCGAGGTCGCCGAGCTTGTAGCCGAACACCTGCGCCTCCTGGCGGAACTCCTCCGGGTTGATCTGCCCCATTTTTGCGTCGGGGTAAGGCGGCTTGAACAACTGGATAC
>NZ_JAMFRV010000114.1 GCF_026224925.1 Pseudomonas sp.
CGCCGTTGCCGCGACTCATACAACGACAGTTCATCGGCAGCCACTTGTGGCGCCTTTTTGATCACCTCGTCCGAGAGCTTGAACGGCCTGCCTTCAGCTTCGGCAGATAAGCGCTCAACCTGAGCCACCAGTGCATAACGATCCGCTTCGCTTTCGCCCTTGTTCGACAGAAAGCGTGTGTCGTCCAGGCGCAGCAAGGTATCGCCCTTGTTCACCATTTGCCCTTCGCGGACAAAAATCTCGGTGACGATCCCGCCTTCAAGGTTCTGAATGACCTGCACTTTGCTCGACGGAATCGCTTTGCCTTCCCCCATCGTGACTTCTTCGAGCACGGCAAATTTTGCCCAGACCAATGCTGAGACGATCAGCGCGGCGGCGATCCATACCGTTAATCGTGAGCCCCGAGGGGCGTCCTGAGCGGCAACGCCCGCCACTTCAGGCATGAATTCTGTGTCGGCAGATTTGCCGAAATGAAAGTAGCCGCGCTGGCCGGTAGTCGCTGACATGGGGATATTTTCCTAGACCGCTGCCGAGCCGACGCGGCCCTTGCGTAGCGCTTCGATGACAATGTCTTTTGGGCCGTCGGCGACGATTTTGCCGTTGTCCAACACCACTAACCGGTCCACCAAACTGAGCATTGAGGTGCGATGGGTTACCAGCAGCAACGTCTTGCCCGGCATCGAGCCGTGCAGGCGCTGACGCAAAATTTCTTCGCTGCTGTTGTCCATGGCGCTGGTGGGTTCGTCCAGCAACAAAATGGGGGGGTCGAGCAACAGTGCCCGGGCCATCAACACCGCTTGGCGTTGCCCACCGGACAGCAGTTGTCCGCGCTCGCCCACCGGCCGATCAAACCCTTGCGGGTGCTGGCGAGCGAGTTCGCTGACGCCGGTCATTTCCGCCACTTCGAGCATCCGTGCATCGCTGATATAGCGCGCGCCCAACGTCAGGTTGTCGCGCAAACTGCCGGCGAGCAGTGGCAGGTCGTGGGCCACGTAGCCGATTTGTTGCCGTAAGTCCGCCACGTCCAATTGCCGCAGGTCCAGACCGTCCAGCAGCAGTTGACCTTCTTGCGGCGCATAAAACCCCATCACCAGCCGCGCCAGGGTGCTTTTTCCTGAGCCGCTGCGGCCGATGATGCCGACCCGCTCACCGGGGTTTACCGAGAAACTGACGTTGTGCAATGCGGGGGTGTTTTGTCCGTTATAGCTAAAGGTGACTTGGTGCACGTCCAGCGCGCCCTTGAGTTGGGTGCGCTCCAGCGGGCGTTGTTTAGCATCGCGCTCTTGGGGCAAGGCCATCAGGGCGTCGGTGCTTTTCATCGTCAGTTGCGCTTGCTGGTAGCGCGTGATCAGCCCGGCGATTTGCCCCAGCGGCGCCAGCACCCGGCTGCCCAGCATGTAGGTAGCGACCAGCGCGCCAACACTCAGGTTGCCAGCAATGATGCTGTAAACCCCGGCGACAATGGTTGCCATGCCGCAAAACTGTTGGATGAACAGCGTGCCGTTACTGGCCAGCGCCGACAGATTACGCGCGTGGCTGTCGAGGCGGGTGAGGGCGCCGTGGGTGGTTTCCCACGTGTGCTGGCGCTCACTTTCGGCGCTGCAGGCTTTTAGGGTTTCGAGGCCGCCAAGGGTTTCGATCAGCAGGGCCTGTCGTGCGGCACCCAGGGATAAGCTGCGTTGCACGGTGTCGCGCAGGCGAACCTGAATCAGCATGGCGAAGACGATGGTGATGGGAAACGCCACCATGGGAATCACCACCAGCCAGCCACCCAGTAGACCGATCACCGCCAGCATAAGCACGGCGAACGGTAGGTCGATCAGGCTGGTGAGGGTCACCGCTGTGAGAAACTCCCGCAGGCCCTGGAAGTCATGAATACTTTGCGCGAAGCCACCAACGGTGGCCGGGCGGGCTTTCATCGACATCCCGGTAATACGTTCAAATAAAGTGGCCGAGAGGATGATGTCGGTTTTCTTCCCCGCCTGATCCAGCAAGTGCGCCCGAACCATCCTGAGTACCAGTTCGAAAACCGTGCCAACCAGCAGCCCAATGGACAGCACCCACAAGGTCGAAACTGCCTGGTTCGGCACCACGCGGTCGTAGGTTTGCATGACGAACAGCGGCACCATCAGCCCCAGTACATTGATGCACAGGCTGGCAAGAATCGCATCGCTATACAGCCAGCGGGAGAGTTTCAGGGTGTCGCGAAACCAGGCGTCAACTCTCGGCACCAACGGTGAGCGCAGGTCTTCGAGTTCATGACGCGGACGGGCGAACAGCGCCTGTCCGCTGTAGTTTTCAGCCAGTTCTTCACGGCTGACCCACTGCTCGCCACCTTCTGCCTCGCTGGGCAAAATCAACGCACGACCGTCGTCGGACCAGCGCCTGAGGATGGCACAGCGGCTGTTTTTCAGCAGTAACAACACGGGAAGATTCAGTGTCGAAATGTCGTTCAGCTCGCGCCGCAACACTCGCGCTTGCAACCCGGCGCGGGCAGCGGCCCGAGGCAGTAGGTCGAGGGTCAAACGCTGCTGTTTCAACGGCAGGCCAGCGCTCAGGCCGGCCCGGCTGACGGTGCAGTCGTGCAGCTTGCAGAGGATCAGCAGACCATCGAGCAATGGGTCGTCGAAGCTCAGACGAGGGTCGACGGACAAGGTTTCCATGGTGGTCAAATTGGCGTTCCTCTTAGGACAACCGCTATTTCATTTCTGGCAAGCGCGCTTCGCTTTTGACGTCCGAAAGTGCCACTGCTTCGTTCGGTAAAACCACGCGCAACTGACGCAACAAATCACCGGTGGTGGCGAGTACGCGGTACATCGAGAACTCCTCGGTGTAGCGCACTTCGGTGTAGCGGCGGGCGGCGTTGAACAGTTCGTTTTCGCTGTCTAGCAAGTCGAGCAGGGTGCGTTGACCGAGGCCGAACTGGTCTTGGTAGGCAGCGCGGACCTTAGTGGTGGTTTCCGCGTATTCCCGGGCGATTGGCGCCTGGATGTGGGCGTTGTTCATGGCGTTCCAAGCCAGCGAAAGATTCTCGTTGAGCGTGCGCAAGGCGTTGTTGCGGATGTCCATGGACTGGTTGACGCGGTACGCATCACCTTGCATACGGGCCTTGTCGCGGTTGCCGTTGAACAGGTTGTAGTTCATCACCACGGCGGCGCGCCATTCATTGTCGTAACCAGGCTCGCCTTGCAGATTGTTGTTGGCGCCGGTTGCCAGTTCAGCATCGAAACGCGGGTAGAACGGCGACTTCGCAACCTCGTATTGGCTCTCGGCCGATGCCACGTCAGATTGGGCAGATTTCAGGTACGGATTATTCGCCAGCATCGATTGCCGAGCGTCCACCAGGTTGGCTGGTACTTGCCCCATGATCGTGGCCGGTGTTTCCAGTTCGTCAGGCATACGGCCGACAGCGCTGAAGAAGTTCGCCTCGGCGTCTGCCAAATCCACTTGTGCGGTGTAAAAATTGTCTTCAGCCAAGGCGCGACGAGCCTTGGATTGGTCGCGGTCGGCGTTGGTGCCTAACCCTCTGCTGCTGCGCAAGCCGATCTGGTCGTTGATGCGCAAATGCGCTTGCAGGTTGTTCTTGGCCAGGGTCAAGAGTTCGCGGCGTTTCAACACTTCCAGGTACACCTCGATTGCACGTAACGCGACGTCTTCCGAGACGCCCTGCACGTAGTAAGCCCGGGAATTGACCACTGATTCGGTACGACGAACTTCGTTCGGGGTGTTGAAGCCATCGAACAGCATCTGCCGCAACCGCAGTTCGGATTGCGTGTAATTGAGCGTTTCTTTGTTGTTATTGCCGGTGATTGCTCGCGTGGTTGGACTGTCGGTGCCTTCGCGGCCATACCCGGCAATCAGGTCCACTGTCGGCAGATACCCCCCTTTGGCAATTTTCACGTCCTCACCTGCAGCCAGTCGGCTGTTCAAGTTGGCGTGAACCTCGGGGTGGTACTCGATAGTGCTCTGGACCGCCTGGGTCATCGACATGGCCTGCGCGTTTGCACAGCTCATGGCCAAAAGAATTGCGCTACAGATGGGACTCAAAACGCGCATGTACTTCTCCCTAATGCTTGTTGATGTGCCATTTCGCCAATAAATTGGCTCAAAACCCAGATAAAACCGTATCAGAAATGTAACAGCAAGGTTAAGGATTTGTTTTGGCTTCGTTAAGACGATTTTTTCATAATGTATATGCCAAAAAAAACTTATGCGCCCGTCCAATTTCCAGACATTGTTCAAATCTCAAAACGCTTTTAGCCTAAGCCAGTAGGGGTTTTAGACGGTTTTAGGAAAATTTCAACACGATAGAAAAAAATGTGGGCGAGCTGTAGGGAAGAGGTAAAACATGGCCGTATTGAGTGACTGTTTTTTGTCGTTTGATGATGTCTTAAGGCCATTTTGTTGTGATTTATGAACGGTTTTCTCAAAAATATGTAACGTTTTAGTGTCGGTTTTTGTAAGAAAAGCCACCAAAGGGCAGTTGCGCTTTTCTGCGAGACCCAGTAGCCGGCAAGCGTCGGCAATGGAGGAGTGGATATGGCCAAATTGATCGGTACTGTTACGCGGGTTGTCGGTGAGGTTTTCGCGGTTGCGGGTGATGGAAGTCGTCGTGCGCTGGTACAAGGGGATCGGGTGTTCGCAGGCGAGCAGCTGCAAACCGGTGCTATCGGCGCTGTCGCGGTGCACCTTGCCGACGGTGGGGAACTGACGCTCGGGCGCGACAGCAGCATGCCGTTGACCTCCGATATCCTGGCTAATCACGCGACCCACATCGACACCCCGGATACCGCAGTGGCGACTCAGGCGCAGTTGATTGCCGTGCAGCAACTGCAGCAAGCCATCGCCGCCGGCGATGACCCGAGCATAACGGCGGAGCCTGCTGCCGCAGGGCCGACCACCCCTGGGCCTCCAGGCCCGTTGGGGCTTGGGGGTGGACACTCTTTTGTGCTGTTGGAAGCCGTCGGCGGGCACGTCGACCCCGTGATTGGTTTTCCTACAGATGGCTTGAGCAGCACGCCGATTTTTCCTGAAGGGGACGTCGCACCGTTTACCGGTAGCCCTTCGGACACGCCGATACTGGTCCTTCCTCCGACGGCACCTCCCGTAGCGCCACCTCTTCCTGATACCAGCATCCACATCGTTGGATCGGACGTGCTGACGGTCAACGAGGCCAACTTGCCCCTAGGCTCTGCTGCCAACGCTGGTGCGCTGACCCAAAGCGGGAGTTTCACGATTAACGCTGCCGACGGGCTAAGAAGCTTGAGCATCGGCGGGGTCAACGTCATCACCAACGGTGCGTCCATTGGTTTTCCGCAATCGATTGAGACTGCATTAGGCAATACGCTTACCGTCACCGGCTACAATCCGCAAACTGGTGTGGTCACTTACGCGTACACCTTGAATGGCGCGGATACCCATCCGGCCGGAGAGGGTGCCAACAGCATCTCCGAACATTTCAACGTGGTGGCGACCAACAACGACGGCAACGTGGCCAGCGGCACGCTTGACGTCAACATTATCGACGACGTGCCTAAAGCAGTCGACGACAGCAACCCGAATACCGCGTCTGAAAGCCTGCTGACGTTGACCGGTAACGTCCTGTCCAACGACACCCAGGGCGCAGACCGCATCCCTACTGGCCCAATTGTTGGCGGTACGTTTGTCGGGACCTACGGCACACTGGTAATCGCAGCAGACGGTACCTACACCTACACCCTGAACGCACATAATCCAGACTTTATCGCCCTGCACGGCGGTGGCAACGGCATAGAAACGTTCACCTACACCCTCAAGGATGCCGACGGCGATACCAG
>NZ_JAMFRV010000115.1 GCF_026224925.1 Pseudomonas sp.
AACATGGCGCTCAACAGCGCAGTGACCGCCGACGGTGGTGAGATTGGCCGGGCCCAGGCTGTGCAAGCGCAAGCCGCAGGGCTTGAGCCGCACACCGACATGAACCCGGTATTGCTCAAACCGAACAGTGACACCGGCGCGCAAGTGATCATCCATGGGCGGGCGGTGACCACCATGAACGCGGTGGCGTATCACCGCTATAAAGAGATCGCGATGCAGGCGGTGCTGGACTCGCATCAGCGCTTGAGCGCGGCGTACCCGGTGGTGATGGTGGAAGGTGCGGGCTCTCCTGCGGAAATCAATTTACGCGCCAATGACATTGCCAACATGGGGTTCGCCGAGGCGGTGGATTGTCCGGTGCTGTTGATCGCCGACATCAATCGCGGCGGGGTGTTTGCCCACTTGGTGGGCACCCTGGAGCTGCTGTCTCCCAGTGAGAAAGCGCGGGTCAAAGGCTTCATCATCAACCGCTTTCGCGGTGATATCGCCCTGCTGCAACCGGGGCTCGACTGGCTTGAAGCGCGCACCGGCAAGCCGGTGGTTGGCGTGTTGCCCTATGTGATGGACCTGCACCTTGAGGCTGAGGACGGTCTCGATCAGCGTCAAACCGAGAAGGTCGAGCAGGTGCTAAATGTGCTGGTGCCGGTGTTGCCGCGCATCAGCAACCACACGGACTTCGACCCGTTGCGCCTGCATCCACAGGTTAATTTGCAATTTATTGCCCCTGGTCAGGCGATTCCGGCTGCGGACCTGATTATCTTGCCTGGCTCGAAAAGCGTACGCAGCGACTTGGCGTACCTGCGCAATAACGGTTGGGACAGCGCAATCGCCCGTCATTTGCGGTATGGCGGCAAAGTGATCGGTATCTGCGGCGGGCTGCAGATGCTTGGGCGGCAAGTACACGATCCATTGGGGCTGGAAGGTGCCGCAGGGTCGAGTGCCGGTTTTGCGCTGTTGGACATCAGCACTGTGCTGGAAGAAGAAAAACAGCTGCGCAACGTTCTAGGTCGACTGGTGATGGAAAACGCGCCGGTCAGCGGCTACGAGATTCACGCTGGAGTGACCAGCGGCAGCGCATTGGATAATCCTGCTGTTTATCTTCAGGACGGTCGCCGCGATGGCGCACAAAGCGCCGACGGGCAGATTCTCGGCACCTACCTGCACGGCCTGTTCGAATCACCGCAGGCCTGTAGCGCCTTGCTGCGTTGGGCGGGTTTGCACGATGTACAGGAAGTGGATTACCACGCCTTGCGCGAGCGCGACATCGAGCGCTTGGCAGACTTGGTAGAAAATCACCTGGATGGGGCGCTGTTGCGCCAGCTGTGTGGCGTGGACGCTCCGTTTGCGGAGGTCAATTGACATGCTGCAACTGATCCTCGGCGGGGCGCGGTCCGGCAAGAGTGCATTGGCTGAACGGCTGGCGGCACAAAGCGCCCTCGACGTCATTTATATCGCCACCAGTCAGCCGCTGGACGGGGAGATGAATCAGCGCGTGGCCCTGCATCGCCAGCGCCGGCCTGAACAGTGGGGTTTGATCGAAGAACCCATCGAACTGGCGCGGGTGTTGCGCGAACAGTCGCAGGTGGATCGCTGTGTGTTGGTGGACTGCCTGACCTTGTGGCTGACCAATCTGTTGATGCTAGAAGATACCGAACGCCTGGCCGCCGAGCGCGAGGCGTTGTTGAACTGCTTGGCAGACCTGCCGGGCGAAATCATTTTTGTCAGCAACGAAACCGGGCTGGGCGTCGTGCCCCTCGGCGAACTGACCCGCCGTTATGTCGACGAAGCCGGCTGGCTGCATCAAGCCCTGACCGAACGTTGCCAACGCGTGGTTCTTACCGTTGCAGGCTTACCGCTGACGTTGAAAGGATCTGCATTATGAGTAATTCCTGGTGGCTGAAACCTGCACAGGCGATGAATGTTCAGGCGCGCGAAGAGGCCTTGGCCCGTCAGCAGCAACTGACCAAACCGGCCGGCTCCCTCGGGCAGTTGGAGCGCGTTGCAGTGCAGCTTGCGGGTCTGCAAGGGCGCGTAAAGCCTGCCGTCGATAACCTGTGGATCGCGATTTTTGCCGGCGATCACGGTGTTGTGGCGGAAGGGGTTTCTGCTTATCCGCAAGAAGTGACCGGGCAAATGCTGCATAACTTTGTCACCGGCGGCGCAGCAATCAGCGTGCTGGCCCGGCAACTGTCGGCACAGTTGGAAGTGGTCGATTTAGGCACGGTTGCTCCTTTAAACCTGCCTGGCGTGCGCCACCTAAACCTGGGTGCGGGTACGGCGAACTTCGTCGAAGGTCCGGCCATGACTGACGCCCAAGGCTTATTGGCTTTGGAAGCGGGGCGCGACAGCGTACGCCGTGCAGTGGCGTCGGGGGCAGAGCTGTTTATCGGTGGCGAAATGGGCATTGGTAATACCGCCGCCGCCAGCGCCTTGGCGTGTCTACTGTTGGAAAGTCCGGTGAGTCTGTTGGTTGGGCCGGGCACCGGTCTGAACGTAGCGGGCGTCACCCATAAAGCGTTGGTCATCGAACGCGCATTGGCCTTGCACGCGGAACACGCAAGCGACCCACTGCGCAGTCTGTTTTGTTTGGGCGGGTTTGAAATTGCTGCCTTGGTGGGCGCTTATCTGGCCTGCGCTCAAGAAGGCGTCGCAGTGTTGGTCGATGGCTTTATTTGCAGCGTTGCGGCCTTGGTCGCGGTGCGCTTGAACCCGTCGTGCCGCGATTGGCTGCTGTTTGCGCATCGCGGCGCAGAGCCGGGCCATCGTCATCTGTTGGAAGTGCTGCAGGCCGAGCCGTTGCTCGACCTTGGTTTATGCTTGGGCGAAGGCAGTGGCGCGGCATTGGCCGTGCCGTTGTTGCGACTGGCGTGCGAACTGCACAACGGCATGGCGACCTTCGCCGAAGCTGCGGTGGCGGACCGTCCGGCATGACCCTACGCCTCGACCTGCTACGCCATGGCGAAACCGAACTCGGTGGCGGCTTGCGCGGTAGTCTGGATGACGCGTTGACGGACATTGGCTGGGCGCAAATGCGTGCGGCGGTGGTCGATGCCGGGCCATGGAATCGCATTATCAGCTCACCCTTGCAGCGCTGCGCACGCTTTGCCGAAGAGCTGGCGGAAACCTTGAAGCTTCCGTTGCACCTGGAGCCCGACCTGCAAGAGCTGCACTTCGGCGAGTGGGAAGGGCGCAGCGCGGCACAGCTGATGGAAACCGACGCCGAGGGCTTGGGTTTGTTCTGGGCTGACCCTTATACGTTTACGCCGCCGCAGGGTGAGCCGCTGCCGATGTTCTCTGCACGCGTGCTAGGGGCGGTGCTACGTTTGCAGCAGGCGTATGCGGGCGAGCGTGTTTTGTTGGTGAGTCATGGTGGGGTCATGCGTCTGTTATTGGCCCAGGCGCGGGGCTTGCCACGTGAGCAGTTGCTGCAAGTCGAGGCCGGCACGGGGCGTTGTTGTCGATCCAGATCAATGCCGGGGGCGTGTTGAGCGAATGAACCTGTTGCCGCTGTGGATCGCCCTACAATTTCTCAGCAGCCTGCCCATTCGTTTGCCCGGGATGCCAAAATCAGACGAATTGGGTCGCTCGTTGTTGTTCTATCCGTTGGTGGGGCTGCTATTTGGGCTGCTGTTGATGGGGGTGAATACGCTCTTGGCCGGTGCGCCGCTGATGTTGCACGCGGCGTTGCTGCTAACCGTTTGGGTGATGCTCAGCGGCGGTTTGCACCTCGATGGATTGGCCGACAGCGCTGATGCGTGGTTGGGTGGTTTCGGCGACCGTGAACGTACACTGCTTATTATGAAAGACCCCCGCAGCGGGCCGATTGCGGTGGTCACGCTGGTGTTGGTGCTGCTGCTCAAGTTTTGTGCGTTGTTGGCGTTGATCGAAAACCATCACAGTATTGGTTTGTTGCTGGCCCCGGTGATTGGTCGCGGCGCGATGCTTGGTTTGTTTCTGGGTACGCCGTACGTGCGGGCTGGCGGGTTGGGTC
>NZ_JAMFRV010000116.1 GCF_026224925.1 Pseudomonas sp.
AATACCATACAACTGAACAGCGTGATGACTGCAACTTTCATGGCGAAACTCCCTCTTCGAAAAGTGATTGCTCTTACAGAGACCTCCGCCAATCGCCAATGTTGCTCATCCGCCGCCAAACGTCCTTAAAACGCCTGTTTAACGACATCCAGCTCCCGCAGCCGCGCCAGTATGAGCGGCGTCATATTTGTCCAACGCCTCCTGGCCCCCGCGCTTGTAAATGATCGGCACGGTTTCCGATTGCCAGCCAGACTGATAGCAACTCATCTGCAGCACTGCGGGCGCAACCGGCTCCTCGTCAGCTTCCGGCGCACTGGCACAGCCAACCATCAGGCCAGTGATTATAAACAGCGGTAACCCCTTGATCATGTCGCTCCCCTTAACCAAAGCTGATCTTCAGCCCTTGGCACGTTGCTCAAGCACTTCAACGGCCGGCAGCACTTTACCTTCAACAAACTCAAGGAACGCACCGCCACCGGTAGAAATGTAGGAGATTTGATCCGCGATGCCGTATTTGTCGATGGCCGCCAGCGTGTCACCGCCACCAGCGATGGAGAATGCTGAACTCTCGGCAATCGCTTTGGCCAGGGTTTTGGTCCCTTCGCCGAACTGATCGAACTCGAACACGCCGACCGGACCATTCCACAGAATAGTCTTGGACGATTTCAGCAAGTCGGCGAAATGCGCTGCAGTTTGCGGACCAATGTCGAGAATCATGTCGTCATCGGCAACGTCTGCGACCAGCTTTACCGATGCTATGGCGCTTTCAGCAAACTCCTTGGCCACAACCACGTCGGTAGGCAACGGCACGCTGACCTTGGCGGCGATGGCGCGTGCGGTGTCTAGCAAATCGGGTTCGTACAACGACTTACCAACGTTATAGCCAGCGGCTGCAAGGAAGGTATTGGCGATGCCGCCACCGACGATCAATTGATTACAGATCGCGCTCAGGCTATTGAGCACGTCGAGCTTGGTGGAGACTTTAGACCCAGCAACGATAGCCGCCATCGGCTGGGCCGGTGCGCTCAAGGCTTTGCCCAAGGCATCGAGTTCTGCAGCCAACAACGGCCCGGCGGCGGCAATTTTGGCGAACTTGGCGACGCCGTGGGTCGAACCTTCGGCCCGGTGCGCGGTGCCGAATGCGTCCATCACGAACACATCGCACAAGGCAGCGTATTTATGCGCCAGCTCGTCAGTGTTTTTCTTTTCACCCTTGTTGAATCGCACGTTCTCGAACAGCACGATGTCGCCGGCCTTGATCTCGAATCCGTCCAGATAGTCGGCCACCAGCGGCACTTTACGACCCAGGGCATTGCTCAGGTAATCAGCAACCGGCTTAAGGCTGTTTTCAGCAGAAAACTCGCCCTCGGTAGGTCGGCCCAAATGCGAGCAAACCATCACCGCTGCGCCCTTTTCAAGCGCGAGCTTGATGGTCGGCAGCGAAGCTACTATGCGTGCATCGCTGGTTACCACGCCGTCTTTCACCGGGACATTAAGGTCTTCGCGGATCAGTACACGCTTACCGTTCAGATCGAGGTCGGTCATCTTCAACACGGTCATGGGGCAGTCCTTGTTTTATTGGGGGTCACGCACGGCGTTCAGATAGTGATCTGCAACGTCGAGCATTCGATTGGCAAAACCCCATTCGTTATCGAACCAAGCCAACACGTTCACCAACCGAGGGCCGGAAACACGGGTCTGGCTGGCATCGACAATTGCCGAATGGGGGTCATGGTTAAAATCACAACTGGCATGCGGCAATTCGGTGTACGCCACCAGCCCCTTGAGCGGGCCACTGGTAGCGGCCTCGCGCAGGATCCGATTGATCTCGGCGGTATCGGTATCACGTGCAACTTGCATCGTAATGTCGAGGCACGAGACGTTTACCGTGGGTACCCGCACAGCTTTGGCCTGAATTCGCCCGGCAAGTTCCGGGAGCAGCCGTTCAATGCCGCGCGCCAGACCAGTGGACACCGGAATGATCGACTGAAAAGCTGACCGAGTACGCCGCAGGTCTTCGTGGTGGTAAGCGTCGATCACCGGCTGATCGTTCATTGCCGAGTGAATGGTGGTGATCGTGATGTAGTCCAGCCCGAGGGCCTGATCCAGCAATCGCAACAACGGCACGCTGCAGTTGGTGGTGCAGGAAGCGGCTGACACCAGCAGTTCATCGCCCGTCAGCTCTTGCTGATTGATGCCGTAAACAATGGTGGCGTCGACATCCGACTCGCTGGCCATGGGTTGCGAGAACAGTACCCGGGGCGCGCCGGCATCGAGGAAGCGCTGGCCATCGGCACGGGTGTGAAAAGCGCCCGAGCATTCGAGTACCAGATCAACGCCCAACCCGGCCCAGTCGATGCCTTCCGGAATCGCGCTGCGCAGGACTTTAATGCGGTGATCGTTAATGTGCAGGTATTCGCCTTCGACCCGCACTTCGCCTGGAAAGCGACCGTGGGTGGAATCGAAGCGCGTGAGGTATTCGAGACTGGCCATGTCGGCCAGATCGTTGATCGCGACCACTTCAAACCCGGCCTTTGCCCCCCGTTCACAGAGCGCACGCAAGACGCAACGACCGATACGGCCGTAGCCGTTGAGAGCAAC
>NZ_JAMFRV010000117.1 GCF_026224925.1 Pseudomonas sp.
ATCGTTACGAGATGCTTCAGCTGAAGATTCAAGCGGCTCCCCAAAGTTGCTTTCATCTATCTCGACTTGATGAAAAGCAAAAGGGGAGCCAGGCGGAGAAACGAAACCAATGGGTTTTTCCGAGAAGTGCTGTTGAACTTGATCGATGCCCTGCATCAGGTTCGGCAAACCGCATTGAGCAATGCCCAAGCCTATGCGGAGGTGGTCATGCCCGGTTATACCCACTTGCAGCCCGCGCAGCCGATTACCTACGGTTACTATTTATCCGCCGTGGAGCAGGCACTGGAGCGTGACTGCCGACGCTTGACCCAAACCCTCGACGGGATGAATCAAAGTCCGTTGGGCGCCGCAGCGTTCGCCGGTACGCCGTTCAACATTGATCGGGCGCGTACCGCAGAACTACTAGGATTCGATGGCTACCTGGACAACGCGCTGGATGCGGTAGGTTCACGGGATTTCATTCTTGAAAGCCTGTCGCATCTGAGCTTGCTCTCGGTATTCTGGAGCCGGGTCGCCCAAGACTATTTCGTCTGGAGCACCCTGGAATTCAGCCTGATCGACTTTCCCGACAGCGTCGCGGCGACGTCCAGCATCATGCCGCAGAAAAAAAATCCCACTGTGCTTGAGTACCTCAAGGGTCGCACCGGGCATATCGTCGGACTGTTGATGGGGGCGAGCATCACTATCAAGGGCAGCAACTTTTCCCACACCGGCGACGCTAATCGGGAAGGCACGCGTGGTTTTTGGGAGGCTGCTGAAGAGTCCCTGCGCTGCTTGAAATTACTTGATCTGGTGCTGCGTACGGCGACGCCGAACGCTTCTTTGGCAGCGCGCCGTGCCAGTGAAGATTTCTCCACCGCGACCGGCCTTGCTGATCTGATCGTACGTGAGGCCGACTTGTCATTTCGTGAAGCGCACCACGTCGTCGGTGCGGTGGTACGAATGGCCATGGATGCAGGATTGCGCGCCAACCAGATCGACTCGGCGATGGTGGATGTGTGTGCTCTCGAACAGTTGGGTCATGCCTTGAAGCTGTCAGCCGAGAGTGTGCGTGAATGCCTGGACCCGGCGGCCAACGTCCAGGCGCGTTCGTCAGCCGGTGGTCCTGCGTTGTCTTCGTTGTTGCCAAGTTTGACCCGCGCCGCTGCTCGGTTAGCTGCCGAGCGCGAGCTGAATCAGGCGCGCCGGGATCGTTTTGCCGCTGCCCATGATCGCTTGCAGGCCGCCACCCGCGCGCAGGCTGGCCTATGAGCACAATCCTGACCGTACGCGGACTGCGTAAACGCTTTGGCGAACATGAAGTAGTTAAAGGCGTGGACCTCGACGTGGAGGAGGGTGAGGTTCTGGTGATCATCGGCCCTAGCGGTTCCGGAAAGTCGACGTTTATCCGTTGCTTGAACAGTCTGGAAGAGCCTTCGGCGGGGACAGTGGTCATCGGTAACGGCGCAGCCACCCATGCCGGTGATCGCAAGGCACTGGGCAAATTGCGCGAGGAGGTGGGCATGGTGTTTCAGGACTACACCTTGTTCCCGCACATGACCGTGTTGGCCAACATGACCCTGGCGCCAATCAAGCTAAAGCGTATGTCCAAGACCGAGGCTCACAGCAGTGCGTTGGCGTTGCTCGATCGGGTTGGCTTGAGGCACAAAGCCGACGGCTATCCTTCTGAATTGTCGGGCGGTCAGCAGCAGCGCGTGGCCATTGTTCGCGCATTAGCCATGCGTCCACGCTTGCTGTTGTTCGACGAACCGACCTCGGCGCTGGACCCCGAAACCGTGGGCGATGTGCTCAAGGTCATGAAAGAACTCGCCAGCGAAGGCATGACCATGATCGTGGTTACCCACGAAATGGGCTTCGCCCGGGAAGTGGCAGACCGTGTGGTGTTCTTCGATGGCGGCCGTATTGTTGAAGTGGCGCCGCCAGCCGAGCTGTTCTCTGCGCCGCAGCATCAACGCACGCGGCAGTTTTTGACCAGCGTGTTGCGTTGACGCTAGAGGTCCTGCGGACCTCATCGCAGCCTTCGGCAGCTCCTACAAAATCGTGTGGACAACGAAATCCCGGTGGGAGCGAACTTGTTCGCGAATGCTGCACCGCGGTATTTCAGACTAACCTCGGGATCGGCTGCGCAGCAGCCGTAAAAACGTACGGTATCTACCGTGCTTTTAGCAACGTCGCGGGATACGCGATCAACAACACCACCGCGCCGAGGATCATGATCACACCGACACCGCCCATGGCTGCTCCGACGCTGCCGGTCAGGCCCAGAATCCAGCCAATAAACACGGTACTGACGAAGCCACCGATGCACCCTAGGCTGCTGATCATCGCAATACCACCCGCAGCGGAGGTACGTGAAAGGTAGGTACTTGGAATCGCCCAGAAGATACACACGCCGCTGTATAAACCGGTCGCTGCC
>NZ_JAMFRV010000118.1 GCF_026224925.1 Pseudomonas sp.
AGAAGTACATATAAGGCGTCGGGTTGAAGCAACGCAGCGCGCGATACAAATCGATTGGCGCCGCTTTGAAGTCGATGGACATACGCTGCGACGGAACCACTTGCATCACATCACCGGCAAGAATGTATTCCTTGATGGTGTTCACCGCCCGCTCATAATCGTCTTGGGTGAAACTCGAACGGAAGATCGGATCAGGGGCTTGCGGACGGGTCAGGTCCAAACCGCGACGCGGGGTAATTGGCTGACGGAGCTTCTCCATCAGCGCTTCAAGGCGCGCCTGACCGTTTTCGTACGCATTGGCTTCAGCAGGATCGACCAACACGATTGCATGCATCTTGCCCGCTAGGTTATCGAACACCACCACGGCATCAGACACCATCAGCAAAATATCCGGCACGCCCAACGGGTCCGGGTTCGGGCACTTGCCCAAGCGCTTCTCGACATACCGTACGCAGTCGTAGCCGAAGTAACCAACGAGGCCGCCGTTGAAGCGTGGCAATCCGGCAATAGTGGGCACGTTGTAGCGCGCCTTGAACTCTTCGACGAAGGCCAGCGGATCTTCGCTTTCCAGATGTTCAATTTCAACACCGTCCAGGGTCACGCTGATCTGCTGCTCGTGAACGCGCATCACGGTGCGGCACGGCAGGCCGATGATGGAGTAACGACCCCATTTCTCACCGCCCTGCACCGACTCCAGTAAATAGGAGTTCGGTTGGTCGGCCAGTTTCAAGTAGATCGACAGCGGCGTGTCGAAGTCGGCAAGGGTTTCGTAGGCAAGCGGGATACGGTTGTAACCGGCAGCGGCCAAACGCAGGAATTCTTCGCGGATCATGATCAGCCTCGTGGCTTGAGGTAAACGGTCAGGTATGCAAACACGCCGGGGAGCCGGCCAAAATCAAGTCAGGCGCGCCAACGCCAACGGGCCAGGGCCTTGATGACTTTCATCCAGAGTTTGCGGGTAACCACCACGATGGAATCTCTTTTAGGGGGGCAATTGAGGTCGACCAACGTTAGCTCAGCCGCAGGATCTAAGCAACCGGGGAGCAGCTTGCGCAGGTCATCTATGACTAACGCGGGCGATTCTTCTTCAATGGGTCGGCCATGGTTATAGCCGTAGCTCAAGGCGACACAGGCCACACCCGCTGCTTTCGCTGCCAGCACATCGTTGCGCGAGTCTCCGACAAACAATGACTGAGAGGCCGGGATACCGGCCATTTTCATCACGAAAAACAACGCGGCGGGATCAGGCTTCTGCTGAGGCATGGTGTCGCCACCGATGATCCAGCGGAAAAACCGTCCCAGTTTCAGCTCATCCAACAGCGGCGCGACGAACCGTTCCGGCTTGTTGGTGATCAGGGCCATTTGCACGCCCTGCTTTTGCATCCACTTCAAGGTTTCACGCACACCGGGGTAAACCTTGGTTAGCGCGTGGCTACCGGCGTAAATCTCCATGAATATCGCCAACGCCTCTTCGGTGTCGGCTTCACTCACTGCTGCGTGCTCGAAATCGTTGGCCAGCGCACGGCGCACCAACACCCGTGCGCCGTTACCGATCCAGATACGCACCGCTTCGATACCCACGGGAGGACGCCCGAGCGTGAGCAGCATGCTATCGACCGCGGCCGCCAAGTCCGGCACTGAGTCAACCAATGTGCCATCCAGGTCGAACATCACCAATTTCGGCAAACGGCCGGGAAACAACTGCTCGAAGCCGGTCATGGGCGGGCCAGCGCCAGTTCTGCACGCATTTTCTGAATGACTTCTTTGTAATCCGGGGCGTTGAAAATCGCCGAACCCGCGACAAAAGTGTCAGCACCGGCCGCGGCGATTTCACGAATGTTATTCACATTCACGCCGCCGTCGATTTCCAGACGGATGTCATAACCCGACGCATCGATCAATGCCCGCGCTTCACGCAGCTTGTTCAGAGTACCGGGAATGAATTTCTGTCCGCCGAAACCCGGGTTGACGCTCATCAACAAGATCATGTCGACCTTGTCCATCACGTACTCAAGCAGGTTCAGCGGCGTGGCCGGGTTAAATACCAAACCCGCCTTGCAGCAGCCTTCGCGAATCAACTGCAGTGAGCGGTCGATGTGCAAAGTAGCTTCCGGGTGAAAGGTGATGTAGGTGGCGCCGGCTTCAATAAAGTCGCCGATGATGCGATCAACCGGGCTAACCATCAAATGAACATCAATGGGTGCGGTGATGCCGTATTTGCGCAGTGCAGTACACACCATCGGCCCGATGGTCAGGTTCGGCACGTAGTGATTGTCCATCACATCGAAGTGCACGGTGTCGGCACCAGCGGCTAAAACATTGTCCACTTCCTGGCCCAGACGGGCGAAGTCAGCGGAGAGAATCGACGGAGCAATAACGAAGGGCTGCATGACGCACCTTTTGAGCATAATCACGGTGGCGCGCATTGTACCTCATGAGTGATCGCCAGCGCCCTGAAGCAGTACAAGTGCCGATGAATGCGCTATCGACACTCTTCCCCCCACAGGGTATGGGTCAATCAACAACAGTCTCAGATACCGCACGCACCACCGGACGCACAACCACCGGCTTGGCATCCACCGCCCCGAGATCCTTGGTAAACGTCTTGTCGTTCTCGCCCTTGAAGAAGTTCTTGCCGTAAATAAGCAGGCACAGCACTACGCCAATGGCGAAGGCCCAACTGGCGCCTTTTACCGCAAGCACCGCGCCGATCACCCCGGCGATCCCGAGGTCACGCTGGCTGCGGGCTTCGAGGATGCCCAGACGCACACTGACGTAACCCTGAATCAACAAGGTCAGCGCCAACGCCACACCCAAAATTGGCTGCACCAAGGTCACCACGGGCAGCAATAACAGGCCGGTGTTGGTGCCCCAACGAAACGAGCCGACACCACCGTAAATCGACTTCATCGCCTTCGGCCCGCCTTTGAAACGCTCGATCACCACCACCAGCATTGCCGCCCACTTCGGCCCACACATGGCCACGTCTGGACCGAAAACACTCATGAAGGCATTGCGCGCGCCGAAAATCAGGTGGGCGCGGTCCGGGTTGTAATCGACGTTTTCATCAGTACGAATCTGCTGCGCTTCGTCCAACAACACTTTGGCGCTGAGCACATCGCCAAAGACGATGATGTACACGGCGAGCATGGTCGGGAACGCGGTAATGAACATCGACAGCGGCGGCATGCCCAGACCGAAGATCGTGTAGTTGTTCCACAGCCCGGCAAAGTCAGGCTTGCTGAAGCCCCACTGGATCGTCGGCCACGGCGCCTCATGGAACAGCGGCGCGATGACCACCGCCAACAAGATGATCGGCAAGATGCCCAGTTTGGCGAAATTCCACCACAGCTTATTGCGTAGCTTCAGCGCTTGAAAATGCTGGGAGAAAATCAGATAAAACGCGATACCGATGGTGATCGAAATCGTCCACGGCAGCACGTCAAACTTTCCGCCCACCTGAAACACGGCGCTGACCGCACTTAAGCCCGCGCCCATAATGATCCCGGACTTGATCGCCGAAGGCACATAAGCCACCACTTTCTTCGCCATCCCTGTTGCACCGAGGGCGATGGAAAACACCCCGAGCATCATTTGGAATGCAATCAAGGCGTGGACACGCTCTGGCCCCATCGGGAAGTGCGCGCAGTACGCCATTAATAGCGGCACTGCTGGTGTAATCCAGCCCGGTACGGTCGGATCACCTAGTAGATGGTGCGTGAGATACAGCAGGCCGTTGAGCATGACCACTGCCAACGCGACTTCAAAGGGCATGCCCAGCAGTTCCACCATCAACGGAATAGCCGCCAGGTCCACCGCGCACATCAATAAGCCCTGGAGATAATCCGGCATCTCGAAGTTGTAGTGGATGAACGGCAAACGCACTTTGAACGGGCCAAGCGGGATGTAAGGGCTTTCGCGACCCGTTTCTGGAAGATTGGACATGAACGGCACCTGTCTTATTAGTTTTAGTTGCGGCGTAACGCACACCTACAGCGCGCTCAAGGACTAAGCTTGGGCGCGCGAGGGTTGGATCAGTGCACTCAATAAGCGGCGCGGTAGATCTTCTCGATGTCGGCGGCGGTGAGCTTGCGTGGGTTATTGCGCATCAGCCGGTCGATTTTGCTGGCCTCTTCGGCCATGGCTGGAATGGCATCTTCCGGCACATTGAACGCCCGCATGCCGGAAGGAATATCCACGGCGACACACAAATCGGTCATGGCCTGAACAGCCTGATCGGCGGCGTCCTTGTCGCTAAGATGCGCGGTGCGCACGCCCATGGCTTCGGCGATGTCGCGGAACCGCTCGACGCAGGCCATTTTGTTCCATGCCATGACGTACGGCAGCAGCAACGCGTTACTCACGCCGTGGGCAATGTTGAAACGCCCGCCCAGCGGATAGGCCAACGCATGCACGGCGCCGACCCCGGCATTACCAAACGCCATGCCGGCCATCAGGCTGGCGGTAGCCATGTCTTCCCGGGCGGCGAGGTTGCTCGGATTGGCGTAGGCCTTGGGCAGCGCCTTGGCGATTAACTTAATGGCGCCGATGGCCAGCGCGTCGGTGATCGGCGAGCTGTTGACTGACAAGTACGATTCGATAGCGTGCACCAACGCATCAACACCGCTGGCTGCCGTCACGCTGCGCGGGCAACTGAGGGTCATGGTCGGACTGACCAGCGCAACGTCTGGCAACAAGTAGTCGCTGACGATGCCCTTTTTCAGCTGCGCTTGTTTATCTGAAAAGATCGCCACGTTGGTCACTTCGG
>NZ_JAMFRV010000119.1 GCF_026224925.1 Pseudomonas sp.
CATCTTGCTGGCGCTGTTTCTCGGTGCACTGTCGCTCATTCCGTTTTTACTGATTATCTGCACCGCCTTCTTGAAAATCTCCATGGTCCTGCTGATCACCCGTAACGCTATCGGCGTGCAGCAAGTGCCGCCGAACATGGCTATGTATGGCATCGCGCTGGCGGCAACCATGTTCGTAATGGCCCCAGTTGCGCACCAGATTCAACAACGGGTGCATGAGCATCCGCTGGAAATCGGCAGCAGCGACAAACTCCAGGCCAGCGCCGACACGGTCATGGAGCCGTTGCAGCGTTTTATGACGCGCAACACCAATCCGGAAGTGCTCGCGCACTTGATGGACAACACCCACCGCATGTGGCCCGCCGACATGGCTGACAAAGCCAACAAGGAAGATCTGTTAATTGCGGTGCCCGCGTTTGTGATTTCCGAGTTGCAGGCCGGTTTCGAGATCGGCTTTCTGATCTATATCCCCTTCATTGTCATCGACCTGATCGTATCCAACCTGCTGCTGGCGCTGGGCATGCAGATGGTCTCGCCGATGACCATTTCACTGCCGCTCAAACTGCTGTTGTTCGTGCTGGTCTCGGGCTGGTCGCGGCTGCTCGACAGCCTCTTTTATTCGTATATGTGAGGCCCTATGGAAGCGCTGGCGCTATTCAAACAAGGGATGTTTCTGGTGGTCATTCTCACCGCACCGCCATTGGGTGTGGCGGTATTGGTGGGGGTCATCACATCGCTGCTGCAAGCGTTGTTGCAGATTCAGGACCAAACCTTGCCATTCGGTATCAAGCTCGCGGCGGTCGGCCTGACGCTGGCCATGACTGGACGCTGGATCGGCGTGGAGATGATCCAGTTCATCAACATGTCCTTCGACTTGATCGCCCGTTCGGGTGGGCATTAGATGGCACTGCCATTCAGTGCCGAGGGCGCCTTTGAACTGATGCTCGGCATGGGCCTGGCCATGGCGCGAATTCTGCCGGTGATGATTCTGGTCCCGGCCTTCTGCTTCAAATACCTCAAGGGACCGCTGCGTTATGCAGTGGTGTGCGCGGTAACCCTGGTGCCCGCCCCCGGCATTGGCCGTGCACTGTCGATTCAAGGTGATGACTGGTTCGCGATTGCCGGGCTGCTGCTCAAGGAATCGGTGTTGGGCGTGCTGCTGGGCTCGCTGATGTATGCGCCGTTCTGGATGTTTGCCTCAGTGGGTGCGCTGTTGGACAGCCAACGCGGGGCCCTCAGCGGCGGGCAAATCAACCCGTCGCTTGGGCCGGATGCAACGCCGCTGGGCGAGTTGTTTCAGGAAACTCTGATCATGCTGGTGATCCTCTCTGGCGGCTTGTCGCTGATCACCCAAGTGATCTGGGACAGCTACATGGTCTGGCCGCCCACCGCATGGTTGCCGGGCATGACCTTCGACGGGCTGAATGTGTTCCTCGAACAACTGAACCTGACCATGCAGCACATGATGCTGTATGCCGCGCCATTCATTGGCCTGTTACTACTGATTGAAGCGGCCTTAGCGATCATTGGTCTGTACGCCCAGCAGTTGAACGTGTCGATCCTGTCGATGCCAGCGAAAAGCATGGCTGGATTGGCCTTCTTACTGATCTACATGCCGACCTTGCTGGAGCTGGGCAACGGCCAGTTGCAACACTTGCTGGACCTGAAATTTTTGCTGCTGAACCTGGTGCAGGTGCCATGAGCGAAAAAACCGAAAAGGCCACGCCCAAGGCCCTGCGCGACGCCCGAGAAAAAGGCCAGGTCGGGCAAAGTCAGGACTTGGTGAAGTTGATGGTCCTGATGGGAGTCAGCGAAACCACCTTCGCTTTGGCCGATGAAAGCGTAGCGCGTTTGGGTCACCTGATTACCCTGTCGTTTGAGCGCGTTGGTCAGCCGTTCATTCGCACCGTCGGTGAAGTGACCGGCGAAGCGACCACGGTGCTAATCAGTTTTATCCTGAGCAGTGTTGGCATGGCGATACTCATGCGCTTGGTGGGCAGTTGGATGCAGTTTGGTTTTTTGTTTGCGCCAAAAGCGTTGAAACCGGACCTGGCCAAACTCAACCCGTTCAGCAAACTGAAACAGATGTTCTCCGGGCAAGCCGTGATGACGTTGCTGTTGAGCATCCTAAAAGCCACCGCGATTGGTGCGGTGCTTTATGTGGTGATCAAACCGGCGCTGGGGACGTTGATCCTGCTGGCCGATACCGATTTAACGACGTATTGGCATGCGTTGATGCAGGTTTTTCGGCACATCTTGCGTACGATATTGGGTTTGTTGTTGGTGATCGGGTTGGTCGACTTTGGGATGCAGAAGTACTTCCACGCGAAAAAACTGCGCATGAGCCACGAGGATATCAAGAAGGAATACAAGCAGTCCGAGGGCGACCCGCACGTCAAAGGCCATCGTCGTCAATTGGCCCACGAGCTGCTCAACGAAGCACCCAAAACCCCGCCAAAACCCGTGGAAGATGCAGACATGCTGATAGTGAACCCGACTCACTATGCCGTGGCCCTGTATTACCGGCCGGGAGAAACGCCGTTACCGGTCATCCACTGCAAAGGCCATGACGACGATGCTCTGGCGCTGATCGAACGGGCCAAACGCGGAAAAATACCCATCGTGCAAAACATCTGGTTGGCGCGCACGCTGTACAAATCCAGAGCCGGCCGCCACATCCCCCGCACCACCCTCCTCGCCGTGGCACATATCTATCAGGTGGTTCGGCAGTTGGATGAGGTGACTGATGAAGTGATACAGGTGCATGATTTGTAAATGGAGGCCCTGCGGTCCTGCTGTTTTAGGGGCCAGGGTCAACAGCATGTTTTGTGTTGGCGTTGGGTTTTGGGCGGTGTATCCATTGTTTTTGGTTGCTGGGAGTATGGATTCGCTCTTACAGCGAGGAACCTTTTTCAAACGTCGGGGCGCCGAACCGCAAAAAGGTCCCGCCAAAAGGGCTTGCCCCACCATCCGGGCCCTCTTTCCGCAATTTGATATTCAATTCGCATCAGATCTCAAAGGCAGATCAAAAACCCTGTAGGAGCGCGCTTGCCCGCGATGGATCGCGAAGCGGTCCCAAATTGGCACATACAGCTAAATCTGCCAGATTTGCGTTAACCGACCTACGACTGCTGCGCAGCCGATCGCGAATAAATTCGCTCCCACGGCCTGCCGGCCAGAAGCCAATGTGCATACAGCAAGCAGCCCTAACGCAGACCAGCTTTTGACCTTGGCTCCTAAAACAGCAGAACCGCAGGGCCTTCATTCTCAATGATTCAAATGCCCCAACCCCACCAGCATCAATTCCCGCTCACGAATATCACCCATCGAACCCCCAAACTCCGGCGCCGCGTGCCACACAACGAAGTCGCGTTGCACGTTGAGGAATACAAAATAATCCGAAAACAGGTGTGCCTGAACAAAGCGCCGTTCCAGTGCATCGTGCATTTGTTGCGGCATCAGCGCGCGGCTGTCGATATGCAGGGCAATGCCCCAGTTGCGGTGTTCAGCCCGGCTGATGAACGATACCCCCGGCGCAACCGACCACATGGCAATCCGCTCCGCCACCACATGCGCATAGAACGAGGCTTTTTCCGACACCTGAATCATGTATTCAATCCCTTAATGGCACGACAGTGAAATCGGGTGTTTCATCGTTGTCGCCGAGACCTTGGCGCATGTCCGGAGACCACCAGATTACCAACTGGTTTTGCGCAGAGTCCGGCCGTTTACAGGCATCCCCGGCACACCCCGCCGACTTGCTCGCACACCCCGCCACTGTCGACAACACCGCGAACACCAACACGTACCGAGTCATCGTCATGGTTTAGCTCCCTTGAGCAGCGAGGTTCGAGCCTGCGCTCCGTTTTTCAGCGCTTCGGGCTGACGCATGGCGATATACACTTCGCTTTCCTCCCCCGGCTGCAACCAGGCGTGCGGCCAGGCGCTGACGCCCATGGACCAGCGACCGCCGCAGCTGCTTTCATCAATTCTTATCGGTTGGCTAGACGTGTTCCGTGCAACCACCACGGCGATGCCCCAGTCTTTCTGCACATACCATTGCGAACGCTGGCGATCCATTTCGACGCCTAGGCCCGGATCGCACAGCGTGTCCGCTACGAAAGGCAGGGTGTCGCTGGAACGGAAGCCCGCCGGTGCCACACCATCGACCAATTGGATGAACGCCTGCTGGATATCGCCACGGGTGGGCATAACGGCGCCGTCACGTCGTGAGCCGATGCGTTTGACGGCTGCGTCGACATCGTGCGGGTTGCCGTTTTCAACGTAGCGCGCCGGGTTGACCTGATCACCGATCAGTCTCGGCGTCAGAATGAACAAACGCTCACGCTGGCTCAGGTCACGTTTGTGCGAACGAAACAGCAGTTTGCCAATCCACGGGATATCGCCAAG
>NZ_JAMFRV010000120.1 GCF_026224925.1 Pseudomonas sp.
CAAGGCCTGAATCACCGGATCGCAGTAATAGTGAGCAACCAGGACTGCGTCCTGCGCCTTTAACTCGGCGGCAATCGCAGCACGGTAATGCGCTTGCTCGTCCGCGCTCAGCACTTTGGGTTGCTTGGCGTCGAGGTGGGCCTGGACTAAAAGGCGTTCTGAAATCTGCGTCATGTTCGCTGGGACCCCAATAGCGCTTGTGCGCGGATGCCGATTGTACACCTGAACAAGACACACAAAAAAAGCCCGATCCACTCACGTTAATCGGCCCACTGGTTTCAGGCCTGGCGGATGGCGGCTGACGGCTGGCGGATGGGCAGTTCGACGCGGAAGGTAGTACCGACCCCCCGGGTGCTCTGCACGCTGATATGCCCGCCATGCTTCTGTACAATGCCGTAGGACAGCGACAGACCCAGCCCGGTACCTTGGCCCACCGGCTTGGTAGTGAAGAACGGGTCGAAGATCTTCTGCACGATGTCCGGCGCGATACCCGTACCGGTATCACTGACCTCCAGCCACACGCGTTCACCCTGGACACCATTGCGAAGGGTAATCGTACCGCGCTCTGGACCGATGGCCTGTGCCGCGTTGACCACCAGGTTCATGATCACCTGATTGATCTGCGAAGGTAGACATTCGATATCTGGCAACGGCTGGTAATCCTTGATCACATCGGCCTTGTACTTGACTTCATTGGCGACGATGTTCAGCGTCGAGTCGATCCCGCGTTGCAGGTTCGCCCATTGCCACTGCGGCTTTGCATCGACCCGGGAGAACTCCTTGAGGTCCTTGACGATTTGCGCGGCGCGTCCTGCTCCGTCCCTGGACTCTTGGATCATCAGGGGAATTTCTTCCTCGATAAACGGCAGGTCCAGGCGCTCCTTTAGGGCTCGCAATTCCTGAATGATTTGTGGCGAAACGATCTGGCTTTCGGCAGCCTTGTAGGCTTCCAGCACTTCTTGGAACTTGCAAAAGTACTGCGCCAGCGTGCCCAGGTTTGAGGAAATGAAGCCGATCGGGTTGTTGATCTCGTGGGCGATGCCCGCCGCCAATTGGCCCAGCGACGCCAGTTTCTCAGATTGCACCAGTTGCCCTTCGAGCTGCTTGCGCTCGTCGATTTCGCTCTGCAGCGCCTGGCTGGCCTGCTTGAACTCTTGGGTGCGCAGGTCTACCTGGGTCTCCAGTTCCTGCATCTTCAACTGGGCACGCTCGGTCATTTCCCACTTGCTGGTCAGGGCGTTGGCCAACTGCGTGACCTCGATATTGTCGAAGGGCTTTTTCAGGATCAACAAGCGATCGCGGCTCTCCAGGCGAGCCAACAGCTCGCCCCACGAGTAATCGGTGTAGGCGGTACAGATGACGACTTGCAAACGCGGATCTTCTTTCCATAAATGCTCGATGGTCTCCACGCCATCCCAGCCCTGGGGCATGCGCATGTCGACGAAGGCCATAGCAAATGGCCGCTGTTCGATCTTGGCCTGGCGGACCTGCTCCAGCCCTTGCTGGCCGCTGTAAGCGGAGCACGTCTCGAAGAGCACCGCCTGAGGCTTGGCTTCGTCACCAAACAGGGCGGCTTCCAGCACGTCCAGGTCGGGATTACCGCCGGAGCGGGGCGTGAGAATTTTTCGGTAGTCTTCGTGAATGGAGGGAGTGTCATCGATCAGCAGGATTCGCCGATTGGTTACATTCATGCTTCACCTGTCTCTTTTATCAGCGGAAACTCAAGGGTAAATGTCGCGCCGGTGCCAGGGCCGTCGCTATGGGCGGTCAATCGACCCTTCATTTCAACCGCTGCCAAAGCGCAGCTGTGCAGGCCGAAGCCATGGCCTTCCTTGCGCGTGGTGAATCCATGAGTGAATAAGCGCGCCAGGTTCTGCGGCGCTATGCCGTCACCTTCGTCCTTGACGCTAATCTGCAGGGTTGCACCGTCGATTACCCTGATGCTTAGCGTCAGCGCTCGGGCTCTATCGCTAGCACCGGCCATGGCGAACCGGGCGTTACTGATCAGGTTGACCAGGATCAGTAGCAGACGGTGCTTGTCAGCGATGATCTCCGGGACGTCGCCAAATTCGCGGCGTATGTTGACTTGTTGCTTGTGCAAGGCGCCCGAATTGATACGCAAGGCGTCTTCCATCAGCTCACTGACCCTTACCGGCTCGACCAGATTTGCCACCCCGGCATAGGATTGCTGAGTGGCGACGATTTCTTTTATGTGATCGACGCTTTTGGTCAAGTGACCGAGTTCGTCCGCGATGTTCTGCTTCTCCATCGCGATGGCCTCGACTAACTGGTTTAGATAGCTCGCAAGCATCCTGCCTTTGTCGTCTTCGGAGAGATAGTGACCCAAATCGTCGGCATGGACGTTGATCAATTGCATGGCTCTCTCCAGCCCAGCACTCTTACTGCTGCGGACCTGTTGCGTGATCATTTCGGCCGAGACGTTTACGCTGTTGAGGATATTCCCCACGTTATGCAGTACGTTCGTGGCAATTTCAGCCATACCTGACTGCCGGGCGGCGTCAAGCAATTCGCTTTGCGCATCCTTGAGCGCCTTGGTCCTGTCTTCCACGCGCCGCTCCAGGCTCTCATTGGCAGCTTGCAGGTCCTCATTAACACGGTTGATCACGTGGTAGCTGCGCATCAGGCGAATGCCCAGGAAAATTAACAGGCCCACGGAGATGACCGAGAAAATCCGCAGGTAAGAATGGTAACGCTGATCAATGGCCTCGGCCCGTTGCTGATCCTGGTCGAGCAAGGTGTTGATACTGTCCAGTTGCTCGGCTACCGGGAGGGCCGTGATGCGAGCCAAGAGGCTGTTTACAAGGGGCTGTTCGCGCAGAATCAAGGCGACATGACTGCTCAGATTATCGATCGCCGGATAAAAGCTTTGCGGGAGCATCGTTTTGTTAATCGACAGCTGATTGAGACCTAACAAGACCTCGGCGGCCTTATCGTCGGAGGTCGCCTGGGCAAACTCCAGGCAACTGAGCAACACATCGTAGGTGTCAGTGGCGATGTTTTGCGACGCCAGTCGTTCATCGGGGCTCAAGCTGGCAAACTGCTCCTGAATATCGTCTTCGGCCGTGGCCAAGAATGTTAAGGAGTTGCGTAGAACGGCGTTGTGAGACTTGAACTGCTCGACCAACCTGGCCTTTTCGGCCAAAGACTTAACCAATGCGTCGCGGTCGGCTTGCCACAGCGCTACCCGGTCGCTATCGGGCTCCCCCGCCGAGGCGATAAAACTCCCCCACAACCGCTGGATCTCGGTCAATGGCAATACCAGGCGATCGTAATCATGGGTCAAGGCGATCCGGCTTTTGAAGATCTCGGACTCCCACTGAGCGTTGAGTTGCTTGATTTGCCGGATCAGATCCCGTGATTGGATGTATGACTCGGCCTTGCCCATCTCGGACCGCGAATACAGGTATACCAAGCTCACCACCAAAGCCAAGGCCAGGATAGCCATTACCAACTGCCTGACCACCATAGAACGACCGTTCATAGCGGCTTGCCCTGCCATTCTCCTGTCAGCGTATTGAGGAACAGCACAATAAGTCGCTTATCTTCGTCGCTGGGGCGGCGACCCAGTTGGTACTTGAACATGATCTCCACGGCGTCAATGAGTGTTGGCGCCGAAGCGTCGTGAAAATACGGCGCGGTCACCGCTACATTGCGCAGGCTCGGCACTTTGAACACGTTGCGGTCTTCTTCTTCCCCAGTCACTAAGTAACGCCCCAAGTCGGACTCGGTCAACTGGCCTCTGGCCTGGAAGTAATCACCCATTACGCCGAACTTCTGGAACATGTTGCCACCGATGTTGACGCCTTGATGGCAAGCGACGCACCCGTAGTCCTTGAAGCGCTGATAGCCGTACTTTTCTTCAGTACTCAGAATATCAGTGTCGCCGCGTAGGTACTGGTCGAAGCGCGAATTAGCACTCAGCAACGTGCGTTCATAGCTGGCCAAAGCGTTTTGAATGTTGGCGACGGTGACTCCGTCGGCATATGCATTCTTGAAGTCCTCACGATAGGCGGGGTCGCGACCTAAGGCGGCGAGCACGGCTGTCCAGCTGTTGCCCATTTCCAAGGGGCTCTGCACCACTTGCTCAATCTGTTGTTCAAGAGTGTCGACCCGGCCGTTCCAGAATTGCTTGAAGTTCAGGCTCGCATTAAACACCGAAGGTGTATTGACCAGGGCGACTTTGCCGTTGGCGTTACTGGAGAACGCTTTGTCATCGGCTCCGCCTGTGGCCAGATGATGGCAGCTGGCACACGACAAGTTGCCATTGGCCGAAAGACGCACCTCGTTGAACAGCTTGCGACCCAGTTCGACTATGCCAGGGTCTTGGATGGGCGGTGCTGGGAGGGGTGTTAACGGCTCGTCGAGGACCTGCGC
>NZ_JAMFRV010000121.1 GCF_026224925.1 Pseudomonas sp.
AGCCGACACCGGCGGCCTTGGTAGAATCCGCACTGCGCCACGTCGAGCACCTGGACCGTCTGGATTTCCAAGACTTCAAGGTCAGCGTCAAGGCCAGTGACGTGTTCATGGCGGTAGCCGCCTATCGACTGCTGTCTCAACAAATCAGCCAGCCATTGCACCTCGGTATTACCGAAGCCGGTGGTTTACGTTCAGGTACCGTGAAATCTGCGGTGGGCCTAGGTATGCTGCTCGCCGAAGGAATTGGCGATACTATCCGCATCTCGTTGGCCGCTGACCCGGTCGAAGAGGTGAAAGTCGGCTACGACATCCTCAAATCGTTGCATCTTCGTTCCCGTGGCATCAACTTCATCGCCTGCCCGAGCTGCTCGCGGCAGAACTTCGATGTGGTGAAGACCATGAATGAACTGGAGACGCGCCTTGAGGATTTGTTGGTGCCACTGGACGTCGCGGTGATCGGTTGTGTGGTCAACGGTCCGGGCGAAGCCAAAGAGGCCCATATCGGCCTTACCGGTGGTACGCCGAACCTGATCTACATCGATGGCAAGCCAGCGCAGAAACTGACCAATGACAATCTGGTGGATGAGCTTGAACGCTTGATTCGTCAGAGAGCGGCCGAGAAAGTCGAAGCCGACGCAGCGCTTATCGCGCGCGGCTAAAACGTGCGGCTAATTTAGTTTTTAAGGATTTTTTGTGAGCAAGTCTCTGCAAGCCATTCGCGGCATGAACGACATCCTGCCGGATCAGACGCCGCTGTGGCGCTATTTCGAAAGTACGGTTTCACGACTGCTGGATAACTACGGTTATCGTCAGATCCGTATGCCGATTGTCGAGTTCACCGAGCTGTTCAAGCGCTCTATTGGCGAAGTGACTGACATCGTCGAAAAAGAGATGTACACCTTCGAAGACCGCAACGGTGACTCCCTGACCCTTCGCCCTGAAGGCACCGCCGCCTGCGTACGCGCTGTGCTCGAGCACGGGATCACCGGTGGCGGTCAGGTTCAGAAATTGTGGTATATCGGCCCGATGTTCCGCCACGAACGTCCGCAAAAAGGCCGTTATCGTCAGTTTCACCAGATTGGTGTGGAAGTGTTCAACCTCGACGGTCCGGACATCGATGCCGAGTTGATCGTGCTGACCTGGCGCCTGTGGGGTTTGCTGGGCATTCGTAGCGCCGTCAAACTGGAGCTCAACAGCCTGGGCACCAGCGAAGCGCGTGGGCGTTATCGCGAAGCGCTGGTGGAGTTTTTGTCGTCGCGCTTGAGCGAGCTTGACGAAGACAGCCAGCGTCGATTGAAGACCAACCCTTTGCGCGTTCTTGATACCAAGAATCCCGAGACTCAAGCGGTCCTGGTTGATGCGCCGAAGTTGGCAGATTACCTGGACGACGAGTCGCGCATCCACTTCGACGGCCTCAAGGCCCGTCTGGACGCCGCTGGCATCCCGTTCGTGATCAATCCCAAATTGGTTCGCGGGCTTGATTACTACAGCAAGACCGTCTTTGAATGGGTCACTGACCAGCTGGGCGCCCAAGGCACCGTGTGTGCCGGTGGCCGTTATGACGGTCTGGTCGAACAAATGGGCGGCAAGCCTACCAGTGGTGTTGGTTTCGCCATGGGTATCGAGCGCCTGGTATTGCTGCTGGAAACCCTCGGGCAGATTCCAGAAGAAATCTCGCGTCAGGTCGACGTCTACTTGTGTGCCTTTGGCGAAGCCGCCGAATTGGCTGCACTGGCGCTGACCGAGCGTTTGCGGGACCAGTTGCCGAACCTGCGGTTGCAGGTTAATGCCGGCGCTGGGAGTTTCAAAAGCCAATTCAAAAAAGCCGACAAGAGCGGTGCGTTGTACACCCTGATACTCGGTGACGACGAGCTGGCCCAGCAAGTCGTCGGTGTCAAACCCCTGCGTGGCCAGGGCGAACAACAAAATATTGCTTGGGATGCTCTGTCAGAGCACCTGGCCTCCTGCGTTGTGCAGGGTTGAAGCTGATAAACAGCCGAATTTAGTAAAAAGGAGTATTGGGGTGTCGAGTACCGAAGATGATGAGCTGGCAGTGATGAAAGACTGGTGGCAGCGTAACGGCAAACCCTTGGTCACCGGCTGTCTGGTCGCGGCGATCCTGGTACTTGGCTGGCAGGGCTGGCACCGTTATCAAAACAGTCAGTCGCAAGGCGCATCAATGCTGTATCAAGCATTGTTGGAAACGGCCTTGACCCCGAATGGCCAGGCCGATACCGCGCGCGTTGCGGACATCGCTGGCAAGCTGAAAAGCGAATTCGGCGGCACGGCTTACGCGCAGTACGGCAGCCTGTTTGTCGCCAAAGTGGCGGTCGATACCGGCAAGCTGGACGACGCTGCAGCAGAACTCAAGGCTGTGGTCGACAAGCCTGTAAGCGACACGCTGGGTGAAGTTGCACGTCAGCGCCTGGCTCGCGTGCTGGCGGCACAGAACAAGGTTGATGACGCACTGAAGTTGCTCGATGGCGATGCTGGCAAGGCTTTCCTTGCCAGCCGCGAAGAACTCAAAGGTGACTTGCTGGTGCAGTTGGGCCGCACCGACGATGCTCACGCTGCTTACCTAAAAGCCAAATCCGCGCTGTCTGAAGAAGCGGCAGTGGGTGGCCTACAAATGAAGCTCGACGACTTGGCGAAAGGGGATGCGTGACGTGATGCGTTGGAAACATGCAGCATTGCTGGCCCTGGCCATTTTGGCCGCGGGTTGCAGCAGCAATGGTAAAAAAGAATTGCCGCCAGCCGAGCTGACTGACTTCAAAGAAGAAGTGGTTTTGCAGAAGATATGGAGTCGTTCGATCGGTGACGGTCAGGGCGATATCTATAACATACTGACCCCGGCCATCGACGGCGAGCATCTCTATGCCGCTGACGTGAAAGGCGTTGTCATGTCGCTGGACCGCAATACCGGTGATGTGGAGTGGAAGAAAGACCTGGAGTTACCAGTGTCCGGTGCCATTGGCTCAGGCTACGGCATGCTCATGCTCGGTACACTCAAAGGTGAAGTGGTTGTTCTGGACTCCGCTACCGGTGACGTGAAGTGGACTGCTCACGCTACCAGCGAGATTCTGTCAGCCCCAGCTACCAACGGTGATGTTGTGGTCGTCCAGACCCAGGATGACCGTGTGATTGGCTACGACGCCGCCACCGGTAACCAGCGCTGGATCTACGAAAGCACCCCTGCGGTACTGACATTGCGCGGTACTGGCGCCCCGATCGTGACCAACCACTTGGCGTTGGCGGGTCTGTCGACAGGTAAGGTTGTTGCGCTGGACACCAGCAATGGCGTGCCAATCTGGGAACAGCGTGTTGCGATTCCACAAGGTCGCTCCGAGCTTGACCGTGTGGTCGACATCGACGGCGGTCTGTTGCTGTCGGCTGACAAACTGTATGTCGCTACCTATCAGGGTCGCGTTGCTGCCCTGGACCTGGAAAGCGGTCGTATTCTTTGGCAACGTGATGCCTCTAGCTACTCGGGTGTTGCCCAAGGGTTTGGTAGCGTTTACGTGAGCCTGGCGACCGGCACCGTTCAAGGCATCGACGAACGTTCGACCACTGCTCTTTGGAGCAACGACTCGCTGGCTCGTCGCCAGTTGGGGGCGCCGGAAGTGTTCTCCAGCTACGTAGCCGTCGGCGATATGGAAGGCTATCTGCACCTGTTGAGCCAGGTCGATGGGCGTTTCGTTGGTCGTGAAAAAATCGATAGCGATGGCCTACGTGCCCGTCCATTGGTAGATGGCGACACGATTTATGTGTTTGGTAACAGCGGCAAGCTGGAAGCCCTGAAGATCAAGCAGTAACTGTTTATACGAGAGACCGCTGTCTATGCTTGACGCATAGGGCCTCTCGTAACCTTGCTCTGGCAAGGCTCGCGGCACTTTAAGTGCCGCTCCGAACACCGGCCGCTGCCCTGCAGCGGCCTTTGTATTTTCTGAAATAACGAAGTGGAGAGCCGCATGGTTCCCGTAATCGCCCTGGTGGGTCGACCGAACGTCGGCAAGTCCAC
>NZ_JAMFRV010000122.1 GCF_026224925.1 Pseudomonas sp.
TCAATGGCATGCTGGAAGGCAACGCAGGGATGAAAATTACCCAGGTTCAGGACCATGACGCGCGTGCCCGCCTAAGTGAAATCGCCGAGCTGTTCCAGTTCGTGTCTGGCTCCGCGGATGAAATCCTCGAAACTTCACCCGAACTGTTTCAAGTGCGTGAGTCCGCCGGCAACATCTTTACCACCTCGCAAACCCTGCTGGAAGAAGCGTCGGTGTTGGCCAACGGCTTCGAGCATCTGGCCAGCGGACGATCCATGCACAGCATCGTGGGCTATGTGCTGGGCTTGTTCGCGTTGATGTCGATCATTTTGATTGGCATCGTGATGGTGCGTGAGACCAACCGCCAATTACGTGAAACCGCCGAGAAGAATGAGCGCAACCAGACAGCGATCATGCGTCTGCTCGACGAGATTGAAAACCTGGCGGATGGGGACTTGCGGGTCGCCGCGTCAGTTACAGAAGACTTTACCGGGGCCATCGCCGATTCAATCAACTACTCCATCGACCAGTTGCGTGATTTGGTGGGAACGATCAACTTGACCGCTGAGCAAGTGGCTTCCGCCGTTGAGGACACCCAAACCACGGCCATGCAACTGGCTGCTGCCTCCGAGCATCAGGCACTGCAAATTGCCGCCGCCTCCACCGCGATCAACAACATGGCGCTGTCCATCGACCAGGTGTCGGCCAATGCTTCGGAGTCTTCGGCGGTGGCCGAGCGTTCGGTGATGATTGCCAACAAAGGCAATGAGGTGGTGCACAACACCATCAACGGCATGGACAATATTCGCGAGCAGATTCAAGACACCTCCAAGCGGATCAAGCGGTTGGGCGAGTCATCCCAGGAGATTGGCGACATTGTCAGCTTGATTGATGACATTGCCGATCAGACCAATATTCTGGCGTTGAACGCGGCGATCCAGGCCTCCATGGCGGGAGATGCCGGACGCGGTTTCGCCATCGTGGCCGACGAAGTGCAGCGGCTCGCCGAGCGCTCATCGTCGGCTACAAAGCAGATTGAAACATTGGTGCGTGCGATCCAGAACGACACCAATGAAGCTGTTATTTCCATGGAGCAAACCACCAGTGAAGTGGTACGCGGCGCCCGACTGGCGCAGGATGCGGGAGTGGCCCTTGAAGAAATCGAAGGCGTATCAAAAACCCTCGCGGCACTGATCGAAAGCATCACCAATGCGGCGCAGCACCAAGCGACATCGGCAGGGCAGATTTCCCAGACCATGGCGGTGATTCAACAAACCACGACGCAAACCACGTCGGGCACCACGGCGACTGCGGAAAGCATTGGCAACCTGGCGAAAATGGCCAGCGAGATGCGCCGTTCGGTATCTGGTTTCACCTTGCCGCCGTCGAAAGACCTAAGCTGAGATATCTGTGGGAGATTCTATGTTTGAAGTCAATCCACAGATCCCCGGTGGGAGCGAACTTGTTCGCGAAGGTCGCGGCGCGGTAGGTCTGATACACCGCGTTGTCTGCTTCCCGAACACGTTCGGTCCCACCGGGATCTCTCCACGGCGAGGGATGTAGCAGTGAGTCCAAGATGAAGCGTTTGAGCAAAGACTGGAGTTGTCATGGCTGATCGGCACGACTATGTGGCCCTAGAGTGGGTCAAAGGCGAAATTGCCGAAACGCTAAAGCTGGCCCGTCAGGCCCTCGAAGCGTTTGTTGTCAAGCCTCAGGCACCCGCCGCCATGGTCGAGTGCCTGAGCTACGTGCACCAAGTGCATGGCAGCCTGCAGATGGTTGAATTCTATGGCGCAGCTCTGCTAGCTGAAGAAATCGAGCAACTGGCGCTGGCCTTGCAACAAGGTCGCGCAGCGCAGCAGACCGAAGCGGTGCAGTTGTTGTTGCAAGCGATGACCCAATTACCGCTCTACCTTGATCGCATCCATTCGGCGCGCCGCGACCTACCCTTGCTGGTGCTCCCGCTGTTGAATGACCTGCGCAGCGCCCGTGGCGAAAGCCTGTTGTCGGAAACCAGCCTTTTTACCCCGCAATTGCTCGCCGTCCCCGAACTCGACGTCCAGGCCTTGGCCAAACTCGACCATCCTGACCTCACCGCCTTGCTGCGCAAATTACGGCAGATGCTGCAAACCGCATTAGTCGGCTTGCTGCGCGAGCAGGAAGTACAGACCAATCTCAGTTACATGGCCAAAGTGTTTACGCGCCTTGAAGCGCTGTGCAAAGACGCGCCGCTCGGGCCGCTGTGGCAGATCGCTTCGGCGTTGGTCGAGACCATGGCCGACGGCCAATTTACCAACAGCCCGGCACTGCGTGGGTTACTTAAAGAGTCCGATAAAGAACTAAAGCGTTTGCTGGAGCAGGGCATCAGTGGCATCAATCAGCCTGCGCCCGATGAGCTGCTCAAGAGCCTGCTGTTTTACATCGCCAAGTCCGACAGCCAGGCGCCGCATATGCTCGTGCTTAAAGAGCAATACGGACTGGATGAATCCTTACCCAACACGGCGTTGGTCGATGAAGAACGTGCGCGGTTAGCCGGGCCGGACCGTGACGCCATGCGTTCGGTGGTGGGGGCGCTGTGTGAAGAGTTGGTTCGGGTCAAAGAACGCCTAGATGGCTTTGTGCGCAGCGACCGCAAACACGTCGCCGAACTCAGCAGTTTGTTGCCGCCCTTGCGGCAGATTGCCGATACCTTGGCCGTGCTGGGTTTCGGCCAACCGCGCAAGGTCATCATCGACCAGTTGGCGGTTGTTCAGCGCTTGGCACAAGGCCAAAGCGAAGCCGATGACGCGACGCTAATGGATGTGGCCGGTGCCCTGTTGTATGTCGAAGCGACTCTGGCAGGGATGGTCGGGACCGTGGAGCAGGCCAGCCCTAAAGAAATCCATCTGCCGACCACTGACCTGATCGAAATCCATCAGTTGGTGATCAAGGAAGCGCGCATCGGTTTGCAGCAAGCCAAAGACATGATCATCGATTACATCGACGGCTCATGGGACCGCCAACGCCTGCAACCGTTGCCCGCATTGTTGGTCCAGGTGCGCGGCGCACTGGCAATGATTCCACTGGCGCGCGCTGCTAGCCTGCTTGCTGCCTGCAACGATTACATTCAGTCGCATCTCTTGATGGACGCCCAACCACCGACCTGGCCGCAACTCGACGGTCTGGCCGATGCGCTGACCAGCATCGAGTATTACCTTGAGCGTCTAGGCGAAGATCACGAAGCGCCGGGCGAACAAATCCTCGACAAGGCGCAGGCGAGCCTGATGGATCTTGGGTATTCGCTGCTTCCGGACATCACGACTGAAGTGCCGTTGCTGGAGGAAGTGATCACCCAAGACGAGTTGCTGGAAATGAGCGCTCGGCAAGCGCTGACCAGCCCTACGCGCTCGTTGGCTGAAGTCCTCGCCAGCCCGGTCTCGGCCGTCAATCCGCCCGCCCAGCACGTACCTGCTAGCCTATTGCCGCCGCCCGCAGATGAGGAGCGGGTGGATGACGAGTTGCTTGAGGTGTTTCTTGAGGAAACCGAGGAAATGCTCGCAGCGCTGCACAAGCATTTACCGCGGTGGTTCAACGACACGAGCAATATCGCCGCGCTAACCGAAGTACGGCGGGCGTTTCACACCCTTAAGGGCAGTGGGCGCATGGTCCGTGCGCTGATCCTTGGTGAGTTGGCCTGGGCCGTGGAGAACTTGCTTAACCGGGTTGTGGAAAGCAGTGTCGAAGCCGATCAGGACGTCCAGAGTCTGCTCAGTGACGTGCTGACATTGTTACCGGTAATCATTCGAGAGTTCGCTGACAACGCTCAACGCCAGCGCGACGACGTTGATCTGTTGGCGGCTCGCGCCCATGCAATCGCCAGACGGGATACCACCTCCGAGGCACCGGTTGCCGACGTCGGCATCGAAACCGACGTGTCCGATCCACTGGACCCACAGCTGTTGGAGATTTTCCGTCAGGAGGCGCGTGGTCATCTGGACACGCTAGAGCGATTCCTTGACCACGCGACCGACACCGAAACACCCGCCATCAGCGATGGCCTGCAGCGTGCGCTGCATACCCTAAAAGGCAGCGCGTACATGGCCGGCGTGTTGCCAGTGGCCGAGTTGGCCAGTCCGCTGGACCAGTTGGTGCGCGAATTCAAAGCCAACCAGATTTCCCTTGGGCACGCTGAAATTCAACTGCTGCGCGCTGCGGAACCGTTATTCAATCAAGGCCTGTTACAACTCAACAGCGAACCGTTGGCGCCCATTGCGGGGGCCGAGTCTTTCATCGCAGACGTTCTAGCCTTGTTGCATGAGCGGCTGCAAACAGCGCTGGGTGCGCCAAACAGCGGCCTGCGATTGAAGCGTAATCCGCAATTGATCGCGTCCTTTCTGGCCGAGGGAATGGACATTTTGCTCGACGCAGAAAACCTGTTGCAGCGTTGGCGGCAACACCCTGGCGAACGTCAAGAGCTCAGCGCCTTGCTTGATGAGTTGACAACCCTCGGCCACGGCGCGCATTTGGCTGATTTGCCGCAAGTGGATGGGTTATGCGAGGCACTCCTCGATCTGTACGGCGCCGTTGAAGAAAGCAGCCTGGCGGTCAGTGAGCGTTTCTTTGACGAGGCGGCCAGCGGCCACGAAGCCTTGATTGACATGCTTGACCAAGTGGCGGCAGGTCAAGAAGTTGATGCGCGCCCAGAGCGCATCGAAGCGCTGCGCGACCTGCTCGATCAAGCCCTCGACCCAAGTGCCATGGGTGTGATCAAAAGCGACGGCAGCACCCGTGCGCTGAGCATCACCGAATTGAAAGCGGCCACCGAGCGCCTAGCGACGCAGCTGCCCGACGACAGCCCGAGGTCCACCGAGGCGCTTTCCACATCAGAAATAGCGCCAAGCGGCGAGCTTGATGACGAGATCGTGGAAATATTCCTTGAAGAGGCGGTGGATATTCTCGACAGCGCCGGACACGCCCTGCATCGCTGGTTGGGTGATCCGGAAAACCCAGTGCCGCTGTCGTCGTTGCAACGTGACTTACACACCCTGAAAGGTGGCGCTCGCATGGCTGAAATTCAGCCGGTGGGCGATTTGGGTCACGAGCTGGAAACACTGTATGAAGGCTTGATCGATCGCCGCTTCAGTTATTCACCGGAAATCGCCGGCCTGCTTCAGCGAAGTCACGACCTGCTGGCAGTTTTGCTGGAGCAGCTACAGGCCCACGAACCGCTCAGCTGTCCGTCTGAGCTGATAGACGCGATTCGTGGGTTTCGACAGGACAACAGTGTTGCTCCAGGCCAGGAGCCTGAATCAAAACCGATCAAGTCGACAGTTGAAACCGTCGGTGAGCACGACCCCGAGCTGTTGGAAATCTTCTTGGAGGAAGGCTTCGATATCATCGAAAGCTCTGCCGGCGCTTTGGCACGTTGGCAGGATGAACCGAAAAATACCCTCGAAATAGAAAACTTGTTGCGTGATTTGCACACCCTCAAAGGGGGCGCGCGCATGGTTGAAATCGCCCCGATTGGCGATCTGGCCCACGAGCTTGAATTTCTCTACGAAGGCTTGGCAGCCGGTTCGCTGCACAGCCACCCACTGCTGAACAGCTTGCTGCAAAGCGGTCATGATTTACTCGCCGACATGCTTGACGCTGTGCGCGGGCACGAGCCGTTGCCCAGCGCGAAGTTACTGATCGACAGTATTCATCACTTCAGCGCGCTCGGTGAATTAACGACCGTAGCGACCGTCACCGTGCCTGAGGTAATCGCCGAACCTTCCTTGCCCGCGCTGCCCGCGCCGGAACCAGAAGCCGAGCGTACGCCGCCGGAAACGGTCAAGGTCGCCGCCGAGCAGCTGGAAAGTTTGGTCAACCTGGCGGGTGAAACCTCAATTTTTCGTGGGCGCATTGAACAGCAGGTCACAGACGCAGAGGTTACTCTGGCCGAGATGGAAACCACCATCGAGCGTATGCGCGATCAGCTTCGACGTTTGGACATTGAAACCCAGGGCCGTATTCTCAGCCGCGAACAGGTCCAGGCCGAACGGTTGGGCTATGAAGAATTCGATCCGCTGGAAATGGACCGCCATTCGCAATTGCAGCAATTGTCGCGGGCCTTGTTCGAGTCTGCGTCGGACTTGTTGGACCTCAAGGAAACCCTCGGCACCCGTAACCACGACGCGCAAACGCTTTTGTCGCAGCAGGCCCGGGTCAACACCGAACTGCAGGAAAGTTTGATGCGCACGCGGATGGTGCCATTCGAGCGTTTGTTGCCGCGTTTGCGGCGGATCGTGCGTCAGGTCGCGGGGGAGCTGGATAAGCAGGTCCATTTTGAAGTCGGCGATGCCGAGGGCGAAATGGACCGCAATGTGTTAGAGAGGATGGTTGCACCTCTGGAGCACATGCTGCGTAACGCCGTTGATCACGGCCTTGAAAGCGCCGAAGAACGTCGTGCTGCTGGCAAGCCGGAAGAGGGCACGATCAGCTTGAGTCTGGCCCACGAAGGCGGCGACATTGTCATCGAAATGCGCGATGACGGGGCCGGGGTCGACCTTGACGCGGTACGCCGTAAAGCGATCAAGCGCGGAATGGTCGAGGCCGACACGGAGCTTAATGACTACGAACTGCTGCAATTCATTCTTCAGGCGGGTTTCTCCACTGCGGAAAAAGTGACGCAGATTTCCGGTCGTGGCGTCGGCATGGACGTGGTACATGCCGAGGTCAAACAGCTCGGCGGCTCGATGATCATTGATTCGAGGCCGGGACAGGGCACGCGCTTCCAGATTCGTCTGCCGTTTACTGTGTCGGTCAACCGGGCGCTGATGGTGCAATGTGGCGAAGAGCAATATGCCGTGCCGCTGAACACCATCGAAGGCATTGTGCGGGTCATGCCCCACGAGTTGGAGGCCTGCTATCAATCGAACCCGCCACGCTACCAATTCGGCGAACGCATTTACGAATTACGCTACCTCGGCGAGTTGCTGAACAACGGCCTGCCGCCCAAGTTAATCGGCCAAACCCAGCCGCTGCCGGTGTTGTTGGTGCACATGTACGATCAGTGGGTCGCCGTGCAAGTGGACGCATTGGCCGGTTCGCGGGAAATCGTAGTGAAGAGCCTAGGTGCGCAATTTTCCGGGGTGCAGGGCATTTCTGGCGCGACCATTTTGGGCGATGGCCGTGTGGTATTCATTCTGGATCTGTTGGCGCATATACGTGCTCTGCATCTGCGTTTATTGGCGCAACAAGCGGCAGGCTTGGGCGCGCCGAAGTACATCGAAATGGAACAGGCGCGACCGCTATTGGTGATGGTAGTGGACGACTCGGTGACGGTGCGCAAAGTCACCAGTCGCTTGCTCGAACGCAATGGCATGAACGTGCTCACCGCCAAAGATGGCGTCGATGCCATGGCCCTGTTGCAGGAGCACACGCCTGACATTCTGCTGCTGGACATTGAAATGCCGCGCATGGACGGTTTTGAAGTCGCCAGTCGAATTCGCAACGATGAACACCTTAAAGACCTGCCTATCATCATGATCACCTCCCGCTCCGGGCAAAAACACCGGGATCACGCCATGGCCATCGGCGTAAACGATTACCTGAGCAAGCCGTATCAGGAATCGGTACTGCTGGAGAGCATCGCCCAATGGAGTCAGGTCAATGTCTAACCCCGCCGCCTCGCTAAGCCTCAGCAGCCGCGTCACCAGTTTGACCGGATTGCTAGTGCCCTTGAGCGACCGCAGTTTGTTGCTGCCCAATATCGCCATTGCCGAACTGATCGACTACCAAGACAGCAATGCCGAGCCCGATGCACCCGATTGGTACCTCGGCCCCATCACCTGGCGTCATCGCACCTTGCCGCTGCTCAGCTTCGAAGCCGCTTGCGGTGGCCGCACCCGCGTCGGCGGTCGCGCACGCATCGTCGTTCTCAACGCGCTGGGCGGCCGTAACGATCTGAAATTCATCGCCCTGCTGACCCAAGGCATCCCCCGCTCCTGCAAAGTCGACAGCCAACTCAGCTACGTCGACGTGCAACTGGCCGAGCTGGAACTGGCTGCCGTGCAAGTCGGCGACACCGTCGCCAAAATCCCTGATTTAGTGGGGTTGGAAGAGTGGTTGGTTGCATCATCTGTAGGAGCCAACTTGTTGGCGAA
>NZ_JAMFRV010000123.1 GCF_026224925.1 Pseudomonas sp.
ATGGGGTCTGCGTTACGTGAGGATGCTCGCCTGTTTTTTCTAGGCCAGATTGCTGTTCCGCAGACATCAAGCAGTGGCGAGCCACTACGGCAACGGACGCAACGGCGGGAAGCGAACGATTGGATTCGAACATGAAATGGCCTCTGGTCTCGATTTTGGTGCCGTGTTTCAACCACGAGCGCTACATCGAGGAGTGCCTGCTGAGTATCCTGCGGCAGGACTACGACAACTTTGAGCTGATCGTTGTTAACGACGGCTCGACCGACTCCAGTGCCGAGAAAATTGAAGCGCTGCGCCAGACACACGGCTTTCAGTTCTATCAGCAGGAAAACCAGGGTGTTAGCGCTGCGTTGAATACGGCGCTGAGTCATGCCGTTGGCGAATTCATCATTACCCATGACTCCGATGACGTGATGCTGGAAGGTCGGTTGCATCGTCAGGTTAGCTACTTGCAGGAACACCCCGACGTGGGTCTGTTAGGGGCTAGGGTGATTTACATCGACGCCCAAGGCACCTTGCTCAAACGCAACGACTCCAGCGAGAGTTTGGTGCAGCGCTGGACGTTCGACCAATTGCTTGCCGGTGCTCACGCGGTTGGCGCTCCGGTTGCCATGTATCGGCGCGAAGCCATTGACAAGGTCGGCGGCTACGATCCATCGATCAAGGTCCAGGACTTTCAAATGACCCTTAAAATCGCGCATCTGGACTACAGGGTCGATATCCTTCCTGACTTCGTCACGTTGTACCGCCGTCACGACACCAACATCTCTAAAGTCGCTTACAAAAGTCAGCTTATCTATGACCTGCAGGTTATCGAGTCCTATAAAGACAGCCCGGCCTATACATCGGCTAAATTGGCAGTGGTCAATAAAGCCTTGAAAGAGTCGGTGGTCGCCGACAAGGCATTTGCCCGTGGACTGTTCACCAGCATCCCGGTTTACCGCTGGAACAGGCTAACGTGGAAACGCTTCAGGCATTTCATCTTCAAGTCCAACAAGAATAAAGGTGTTCGGTGAGTCGCAACCTTCAACAGCCCAGCAATTTTATAGACGGCTTCACCGACATACAGACGCAACTGCGCGCACCGCGCAGTCATTTCGGGATTGCCGGCCTGCTGCTTGGCTTTGGCCTGTTTTGGAGCGTCGGCGGGGTATTGCTGACGCCGTCGATGAAAATCTACGACTGGCTGCTGACGGCCTTCGTGTATTTGCCGTGCATTTATCTGCTGATCAAACGGTTTCCTGATTTTCGCGACACGGTGCTGAGCCGGCGCGAGCTGTGGTTGTTTTTGCTGTTGTTCAGTTATTCGGTGATCTCACTGAGTTGGAGTAACCCCGATGAAAACTACCTGACCCTGATCAAGCGCGAACTGTTTTTTCTGTCGTTGGTATTGGGCTGGATCGTGTGGGGCCGGATGTTCCACCGGCAGCTGCAAAGCATGCTGATTATCTGGGGCGCAATGGCCGGCATCTATGCATTGGTCTCGATTATCGCGTTTCCAATGCGTGGGCTCGAGCGGATATACGGCTTCGGCAGTTACATGGACAACCCTAATCCAGCGGGTTACACCATTGGTTTTCTATTAGTCCTCAGTTGCACATGGTGGCCGCAGCGCACATGGGCAAGGCTGGTTTGGGCTGCCATACAAGCGTGTTCACTTTCCTTTGTCATCATGACGGGCAGCCGTGGCCCGCTTCTATCGTTGATAGCGGTGGCCGGAGTGGTCATGTTGGTGGGCGGGAAACGTTTCTATCGGCTGTTGGCGGTTGTGTTGATCATCGCCGCAGCCTGCTTGTTCATGCTTGAACCCTCATTGTTGCAGCGCGGTGACTCTGAGCGACTGACGTTGATGAAAGACGCTTTGGCGCTCCTGCAACAACATCCTTGGTATGGCATTGGCCTGTCGGCCAGCTATGCCGTCGAGGCGGGCGGAGTGGTTTTCGACCACTGCCATAACTTTGTGCTGGATACCGCGTTGCAGTACGGCGTGATTTTTACCGCGCTGTGGTTGACTCTCTGGGGTTGGGTAGGATTGCGCGCCTTTCGTTTTCGCAGCCAGGCACTGGGCATGGCGGTTCTGTTGGCATGGGTCTTTGCCACGGTGTCGCTGCAGTTCGATGTATTTATCTTGTTCGGCCGCGCCAGGGCTATGTGGATGGTGGTCTGGGTGCCATTCCTGCTGAGTTTGTGCCTGGGCGATGCCCCGGGGAGTGCGCGGCCGTTGGCTGGCCGCGACTAAGCCTTACAGCGCCAGCTTTTCTGTCAAGGTGCCGCGATCCCAATCGTGCGCGCTGTGAGCGCTGTAACTGTCCAGAAAGTGCCGGCCTTGTTCCTGCAGCAGCCAGTCGTGGTCGTTACGATAGCGGCGCATGTGCTGGAAGTTGCGCAGGCACATGTTTTTGCGCAGTGGCCCGCGCAAGGTGCGCATGTCGGCGATGTCGATCAGTCCTAGCTCGTCGTCCGGTGTCACAACCACGTTGCCCAAGTGCAGCGAGCGGAAATAAATCCCCAAGTTATGCAGGTTCGCAACGAAGCGTCCGTATTTCTGGAGCAATTGCGGATCGCTGAAATTGCCTGGGTCGGCGATTACTTGTCGCAGGGTAAGTCCTGGCAACGGTTCGTAATGCACCACGTCGCGGGCAATATTGGCGACTCGGTAAGTGGCCAGGATGTCCGGGCAGCGCACGCCACGATTTCTGAGTTCTTGCGCGTTATCGGAAAAACGTTGGGCGTAAGGAAAGAATACGGCAGACGAAATCAGGCGTTTGCGGCGAAACAACTTCATGAAGTTGCCATCTTCAAGGCGCAACACCTTGTCCCCGAAGAAGTCGGCCTCAATCACTTCGGCGTCCTTGCGTAAGGCTTGGTAGTCAGCGTAGGCGAGTGCGAGCATGCGGGCTCCTTCAAAAATGGCCGCCATCATACCCCAGCCGGCGGTCTAGGGTTTAATGGCTCCGGGCTGTGATAGTATTCCGCCTCTCTTTTCTGTACCGATGACTATGAGCACGCCAGAACAAAGCTCCAGTATGAAAATATATTTCCGACTGCTGACCTATGTCATGCCTTATATCGGCATCTTCGTACTCAGCATTCTCGGTTTCGTTATCTTCGCATCCACCCAGCCAATGCTGGCCGGCATCCTCAAATATTTTGTCGACGGTCTGAGCAATCCTGAGGCCGTGTTGTTTCCCAACGTGCCTTATTTACGTGAGTTGCAGTTGCTGCAAGCCGTGCCGTTACTGATCGTGTTGATCGCAGCTTGGCAGGGTTTGGGCTCGTATCTGGGTAACTATTTTCTCGCCAAGGTTTCCTTGGGCCTGGTGCATGACTTGCGTGTCGAGCTGTTCAATAAACTATTGGTTTTGCCCAACCGTTATTTTGATACGCACAACTCGGGTCACTTGATTTCACGCATTACCTTCAACGTCACCATGGTCACCGGCGCGGCAACTGACGCCATTAAAACCGTGATTCGTGAAGGCTTGACGGTGGTGTTCCTGTTTATCTACTTGCTTTGGATGAACTGGCACCTGACGTTGGTCATGCTGGCAATCTTGCCTGTGATCGGATTGATGGTTGGTAGCGCCAGCAAGAAATTCCGCCGGCAGAGTAAAAAAATTCAGGTTGCGATGGGGGACGTAACCCATGTGGCTTCGGAAACCATTCAGGGGTACCGCGTGGTCCGCAGCTTTGGCGGCGAAAGCTACGAAGAAGAGCGGTTTCGTGAGGCCAGCCAAGGCAATACCGATAAGCAACTGAGGATGAACAAAACCAGCGCGGTGTACACGCCGATGCTGCAATTGGTCATCTATACCGCGATGGCGGTGCTGATGTTTCTGGTGCTATTGCTGCGCGGCGATGCGACCCCCGGCGATTTGGTGGCTTACATAACGGCGGCGGGCTTGCTGCCCAAGCCGATTCGCCAACTGTCGGAAGTCAGTTCGACCATCCAGAAAGGTGTGGCTGGCGCCGAGAGTATTTTCGAGCAGTTGGACGTTGAGCCGGAAACGGATCTCGGCACTGTCGAGCGTGAGAGAGTAACCGGTCATCTTGAAGTGCGTAACTTGAGCTTCACCTACCCAGGTACAGAGCGGCAGGTGCTGAATAACATCAGTTTCACTGCGGCGCCGGGGCAGATGGTTGCACTGGTTGGGCGTTCGGGCAGTGGTAAGTCGACGCTGGCGAGCTTGATTCCACGGTTCTACCACCACGGCGGCGGCGGTATCTTTCTGGACGGTGTGGAAATTGAAGATTATCGCCTGCGCAACCTGCGTCGGCATATCGCTCAGGTCACCCAGCACGTCACGCTGTTCAACGACAGTATCGCCAATAACATTGCCTACGGTGATCTGGCCGGTGCGCCTCGTGCCGACATTGAAGCCGCTGCGGCCGATGCGTATGCGCTGGAGTTCATCGAACAGTTGCCGAAAGGTTTCGACACCCAGGTGGGCGAGAACGGGGTGCTGTTGTCCGGTGGCCAGCGTCAACGCCTGGCGATTGCCCGTGCCCTGCTCAAGAATGCACCGCTGCTGATTCTCGACGAAGCGACCTCGGCACTCGATACCGAGTCTGAGCGGCATATCCAGGGCGCACTGGATCAGGTCATGAAAGGCCGAACCACGCTGGTGATTGCCCACCGCCTGTCGACCATCGAGAAGGCCGATCTGATTCTGGTCATGGACCAGGGCAGCATCGTTGAGCGGGGTACCCATGCTGAGCTGTTGGCTCAGAACGGTTATTACGCCCGCCTGAATGCTTTGGGTCTGGATGAACCAGTGGTTGCCGGTATCGCCTAGGTACCAAGGCTCACACAAACTCCGGTGGGAGGGAACTTGTTCACGAAACAAGCGGCGCGGTTTGTCTGAACCACCGCGTTGCTCCCTTCCCGAATGAATTCGGTCCCACAGCTGCTCCGACTAGGTGTCAGGCGATGAGGGGCCGAATTCATTCGGGAAGCCTTCTAGGTATGCACCCCATGTCGCCTGAAACATGGGCTTGTCAGCCTCCTACCGTTCCCTCTCCAACCCTGTGCTAAGATTCCGCCCTTGTTCATTCTAGTAACGGGTTGTTTGATGAAGTTGTCCATGCCGCGTTTCGATCAGGCGCCTGTCTTGGTGGTTGGCGATGTCATGCTCGACCGTTATTGGCATGGCGGTACCTCAAGGATTTCACCTGAGGCGCCTGTGCCAGTGGTCAAGGTCGAGCAAATCGAGGATCGCCCCGGCGGTGCTGCCAACGTTGCCTTGAACATCGCCGCGCTGGGGGCGCCTGCTTCCTTAGTCGGTGTAACGGGCGAAGATGAGGCTGCCGACAGCCTGGCCAATAGTTTGAAGGGCGCGGGTGTCAAGGCGCGCTTCCAACGCATCGCCCATCAGCCGACCATCGTCAAGCTGCGGGTCATGAGTCGACACCAGCAACTGCTGCGCATCGATTTCGAAGAGCCGTTCCACACCGACGCTTTGGCGTTGAGTGCCGAAGTCGACGACATGCTCGACGGCATCAAGGTCATGGTGCTGTCTGACTACGGCAAAGGTGCGTTAAAGAATCATCAAGTGCTGATTCAGGCCGCACGCGCTCGGGGTATTCCGGTGCTGGCGGACCCTAAAGGCAAAGACTTCTCGATCTATCGCGGTGCCAGCGTTCTTACGCCGAACCTCAGTGAGTTTGAGGCGATCGTCGGTCATTGCGTCGACGAAGCTGACTTGGTTGCCAAGGGTGCGCAACTGATGAGCGAGCTGGATTTGGGCGCGCTGTTGGTCACCCGCGGCGAACACGGCATGACGTTGCTGCGTCCTGACCAACCTGCCGTGCATTTGCCTGCCCGCGCCCGTGAAGTGTTCGATGTCACCGGTGCTGGCGATACGGTCATCTCAACCCTGGCGGCTGCGATTGCAGCGGGCGAAGAGTTGCCGCACGCGGTTGCGTTGGCCAATCTGGCGGCAGGTATTGTGGTCGGCAAGCTGGGTACGGCGGCCATCAGTGCGCCTGAGTTGCGACGAGCTATTCAGCGTGAAGAGGGCTCCGAGCGCGGAGTGCTTAGTCTCGACCAGTTATTGCTGGCTATTGATGATGCGCGGGCACATAACGAGTCGATCGTATTCACCAACGGCTGCTTCGA
>NZ_JAMFRV010000124.1 GCF_026224925.1 Pseudomonas sp.
CGCGCAGGCTGAAGGCCTGGCCGCTGCCACCCGTGCAGCCATTGCGGGGCAACGCTTTTTTGATGACGCGACCGATGAAGTCGCAACTTTGGAGCGCTTGCATCTGGAATGGGCTGACAACCTTCAAGTGCATCGTAACGAAGCTCGGGATCAGGCAACCGAGCGCATTGCCGAGCAGCAGCGCACGGTTGAATTGCTCAATCAGATGCCGCAATGGCTGCTGAGCGCGCCAGAAGCCGTTCGCCGTGAATATGCTGAAACGCTGCGTCGATACCACGTTGCGGCCGACCTGCTGGAGGAACAGTTGGACGCCGCGCTGCCGACTTTCGACGCGTTTACCTCGCAACAATTGGCCGCGCAAATCAAGACCGATTTGAGCATTGATGTCGACGCCGATCAGTTGTTCATCGATCTGCCGGAAAGCGCGGCTCAGACATTGGATATCGATCAACAGTACGGCTCGCTTCGCCGCGGTGAGTGGATCCCTAGCGCGAAACGGGTGCGGCTATCGCTGGCTGAACTGGCGCGGCATAACATCGATCCCAAAGATGGCGAAACGATGGCGCGGTTCACTTTCGCCCGAATTGAGGGCGCCACGGAACAGTTGACCGCCCCGACTTCGCTGACCGCCGATTACGTGGCCCGCACTATTCCGCTCCTCAATGTCGCCGGTCAGTACCGAACGCTGCTGCGCGAAGTGTTTCAAACGCAGTCGACGCAATCAGCACCTATTGCTCGGGAAGTCTTGCTTGAACCCTATGCGCTGGAGATGTTGCTGGAAGGCTTTGCGGCGCTGCACAGCAAGCAGTTGAGTGTTCACGCTTATCAAGTGCTTCAGTGGGCAGTGCAGGCGCGCAACAATGCTGACTTGCGCACCCATCAGTTGCAGGTGAGCTGGATCGTGCTGAAGCCTGGTCATGCGGTCAACGGTGACACCAATAGTACGACTCTTTCCGGGCTATGCGTGATCCACCACGAGCCCACCGCGACCACATTGGTCTACTTGCCCCAGGCCCCCGATGGTATTTCGTTGATAGAGGCGTCGAGCCTGCGGAAGGCAAAATTGTTGCTGATCGACCGACTTGACGCCCATCCGTCGTTAGTTGAATACCTGGTTTCGCGTATCGATGACGAAGACCGCCAAGCGGCCGATAAGACCTATATCGAAGCGTCTTTGATGCGTAAGTTCGACGGTTTTATTGCGTTTACTTCTGCGCATTCTCTGCACATGGCAGCGCAGCAAGTGGAAGCCCGCGCCTATCTTATTTACGCGCAGACCAAGCGTGATGCTCGCAGTAACAGCGACATTCACAGCGAGCGAATGCTGCGTCAAGACCTCACCTACAGGGCCTATTTCAGGGCGATTCTGTCTTTTCTGCCAGGGCTCGGAACGGTGTTCAGCCTGCAAGACGGTTGGAACGACGGTCACGCTGCTGTTTCTGCATTCAAGAAGGATAAGAAAGAGGAGGGTGAGTTGTTGGTGGCCAGTGCCTCTTTCTGCGTGTTGGATATTCTGCTGTCAGTGGTGCCTGGTGTGGCGACTGTCGCGGCTATTGCGAAGATTGCACGGCGCGCGACTAAGCTGCGACAGATCGCGAATGCGGCCAAAAATGCGGCCAAAAGGCTGCCTTCGTCCACCCGCAAACATTACGTGCTGCCGGCTTTTGAGGGCTACGAGGTCGATGTCTCATTGTTTGATGCCCGTAAGCAGTTCGGGATGGATGCCGGCACTTTTCTCAAAGACGGACAGTTGTGGATCAAACGAAACGGTAAGGCCTGTCAGGTCTACCGGCGTAAAGGTGAGCAAACCCTGCGTCTGCGCAAAACTACAGACAAAGGCTTTGAGCCGCCGGTGCGTCTGGATGTTCACGGTGACTGGGTCTATCACACCGATATCGGCCTCAAGGGCGGCGTGAAATCGAGTATTGCCGAGACCTTGATTAGTGAGGCGCACGTCGACGCAGGGTTCACCCGCAAGCAAGCCCGAGCGTTGCTTGATCAGTTTGAATTTCCGGTGGATCAACAGCGACGCCTTGAACTGGATGCGGCGGTGCATTACCAAAGCCATCGAGCGATGCCGGACTGGGCGCAAACGTATCGACGCCAGCCGGTCGCAGGGTTCAGTCGCGCTGCTGCGGTATCTGTCGCACGTGCTGACAGCTGGAAAACGTGGGGTCGCTATTCCGACGAATTCGCTGCTTTGAAACCGAGCAATCCGCAACCGCCGATCTTTCGTGTCCCCGGGACCGTTGACGGTGAAATGATTAGCATGGACGGTCAGTATTTTAATATTTTACCGGCCGGTACGACGCAGAACCCGACCATCGTTTTTCTACAAAACCCAGCTGCGGGTTCTTCCAAAGGCAGCTTCGCTGAGCTTAACGAGGTCATCAGGGCTGACCGCTTCGGCCAACCGGTCATGAGTGCTTTCAAGGAAGGCAAATGGACCGTGCATGGCACCTTGTTCTCGAAAAAAATCCAGCATTTGATTGCCGATATTCGTCCTACGCTGACGCCGATATCGCAGCGAGTGTTGGCGGAGAAACTCTATCAACTGGCCGATGATGGCCTAGCCCTGACGGCCACTCGGCTGATGAATATGAAGGCGACGCTCAACGCTTGGAAAAAAGGACATCGGGCGCCTCTCGCTAATCTTAATGACCCATTGGTGATGCTTGAGGGGGTCAAGCCAAACAGTTCGGTTGGCGTGCGAATCATCAATATCAGCTATGAAAGCTCTTTGGATTCATTTTTTCGGCTGGATTTCCACGTCGCTGATCTGTTTGACGCCAGAAGATTGAGGCGGGTAGGCCCACAAGCAATGAGTACGCAAGAGTTGTCAGAGTTGATGACTCAGCAGCTTGTCGGCAGTGGCTATGAGTTGGTGCCCGATGGGAACTTGGCGCATTTCACCCCGACGTTGATGTTTCAGAGACCAGGGTTGGATCATCTTTACATGTTGAATGTGCGGCGGGCCAACTCTTCCAATATTATTACGCGCGACCTGCAACCGCTATCGTCGGGGTTTCCGATGTCCAACGAGTGGGTTGAAAGCTTTCTGGTGCGTTACGCGGGCACGGATATTGCGACAAGGATCTCGACTGCGCGAACCCAAGGCAAACTGATCAAATTGATTGGTGGCGCAAATGCTCCTAGAGCGTCGGGACATGGCACGCAATTGTTCGTGATACGAGTAGCCGATGATTTTTGACAACAACATAGCTTTATAGGTGGAGCGTCGTCGGATAATCGGATGAAAGCAGGCGAGCGTGCTTTCATCCGTTATGGGGCACTTACAGGAACACGAACTTGGCGATGAAAATTACGCACAGCGCGTACAGGCTGACGGAGATTTCCTTGTGTTTTCCGGTGCCGACCTTGAGTACCACGTAGGTAATAAAACCCAGCGCGATGCCGTCTGCGACTGAGAAGGTCAGCGGCATCATGATCACCGTGACAATTGCCGGAATACTGTCGGTGGCTTCGTCCCAATGGATGTGCGCCATACCGCCCATCATCAACATTGCGACGTAGATCAATGCACCGGCGGTGGCGTAGGCGGGGATCATCCCGGCCAGCGGCGCAAAAAACATCGCCACGATAAACAACACGCCGACGGTAACCGCGGTCAGGCCGGTACGTCCGCCTGCCGCTACGCCTGCGGCACTTTCCACGTAGCTGGTGACGGGTGGCACACCGACCAAGGCGCCGAACACGCTGGAGGCGCTGTCAGCTTTCAGCGCTTTCGACAGGTTCTCTATCTTGCCATCTGGTTTTACCAAGCCAGCGCGCTGGGCGACGCCCATCAAGGTGCCCGCGGTGTCGAACATGTGCACGAAAAGGAACGCCAGCACCACGCTGATCATGCTGACGTTAAACACGCCTTTGATGTCCATCGCCAACCAGGTCGGCGCCAAGCTCGGCGGGGTGGAGAAAATGCCGTTGTACTGCACCAACCCAAGACCCCAGCCCGCCAACGTCACGGCAATAATACTGATCAGGATCGCGCCGAAAACCCGGTGGTAGCTGAGCACTGCGATCATCAGAAAACAGATGGCCGCCAGTAAAGGGCCCGGCTCGCGCAACGAACCGAGCTTGATCAACGTAGTAGGGCTGGCAACCACGATCCCGGCGGTCTTCAGGCCGATGATGCCGAGAAACAATCCGACCCCTGCGCCCATGGCGAAACGCAGGCTGATAGGGATGCTGTTGAGCAGCCACTCACGAATGGGCGACAGGGTAAGGAACATGAATATCAAACCGGAAATAAACACCGCACCGAGCGCGGTTTGCCAGCTGTAGCCCATGGTGCCGACCACGGTATAGGTGAAAAACGCGTTCAAACCCATGCCAGGTGCTAGGCCAACAGGCCAGTTTGCATACAACCCCATCAACAGGCAGCCAAGCGCTGCGGCAATGCAGGTGGCGACGAACGCAGCCCCATGATCAATGCCGGCGTCGGCCATGATGTTCGGGTTGACGAAGATGATGTACGCCATGGTGATGAACGTCGTCAGGCCGGCCAATAGTTCGGTTCTAACGGTCGTGCCATGCAGGCTCAGCTTGAACACACGTTCGAGCAGGCCAGTGCGTGGCGGCGTTAGATCCAGCGTCGTTGCTTCGGATTTAGGGCTTTCCACAGCGGGGTACTCCTCAAGTCTTTTATTGTTTTCCCACACCTGTAGCGGTGCAGTGAGGCGGTGCACCTGGGTTAATGATTTTTTTGACCATC
>NZ_JAMFRV010000125.1 GCF_026224925.1 Pseudomonas sp.
CGCCAAACCTGCTGCGACCAAATCACCGGTTACCGCACCCGCTGCACCTCAGGCGAGGGAAGAATAATGGTAAGTCTCGCGCGTGCTAAAAATGGCTGGGTAGTGTGGTTCAGTTTCGCTATCGGCCTGCTGCTGAGCGTTTCGCCGCTGCCGCAGTTCATGGAAATTTTCCGTCCGCTCTGGCTTGCACTGCTGTTGGCATTTTGGGCCTTGATGTTGCCGCACAAGGTCGGCATGACCACCGCCTGGATGCTCGGTCTGGCCGAAGACGTGCTGTATGGAACGCTATTGGGACAGAACGCCATGATCCTGACCCTGATCACGTTTTTGGTGATGTCCCTGCAGCAGCGCATGCGTACGTTCCCGATGTGGCAGCAAAGCATGGTCATTCTGGTTATTTTCGGCTTGGCCCAGTTGGCCCAACTGTGGCTGAGCGCGCTGACCGGTAACCGTCAACCGACGCTCGCGTTGGTGCTGCCCGCGCTGGTCAGTGCACTGCTGTGGCCGTGGGTCAGTTACGGCATGCGAGGTTTGAGCAAGCGATTGAGTATTTATTGAGCCGCCCATCACTGACAAGGAGATGTCCTAATGCCCTCGCTTTACCTGGCTTCTGGCTCGCCGCGTCGTCGTGAGCTGTTAACGCAGATCGGCGTGTCTTTTACTGCTCTCAGCGTTGACATCGATGAGACCCCTTTGCCCGATGAGTCCGCCGTTGCCTACGTCGAACGTTTAGCGCGTGGTAAGGCCGAGGCCGGCATGATGACGCTCGTCGCCCGCGGCAACGCTTTAAACGCTTGCGTGCTGGGGGCTGACACCGCCGTCGTATTGGATGGCCATATTCTTGGCAAACCGATGGATCAAGCGCACGCCCATGCCATGTTGAGTGCGTTGTCCGGACGAGAGCATGAAGTGCTGACGGCCGTGGCGATCCTCGACCATGAGCGTTGTGAAGCCTGCGTAGTGCGCAGTGTTGTGCGCTTGCGGCCAATCCAGGCTGGCGAAGCTCAGGCGTACTGGAGCAGTGGCGAACCCCAGGACAAAGCGGGGGGTTATGCGATTCAAGGACTGGCAGCAATCTTTGTTGATGGCCTGCAAGGCAGTTATTCAGCAGTCGTCGGTTTGCCATTGTGCGAAACCGCAGAACTGCTCAGCCGTTTCGGCATACCCTGTTGGCAACGCCCTGAAAGGTTACTGAGCCATGAGTGAAGAAATTCTGATCAACATCACGCCGATGGAGTCGCGCGTGGCAGTGGTTGAGAACGGTGTGTTGCAGGAGGTCCATGTCGAACGGACCCAGCGTCGCGGTATTGTGGGCAACATTTACAAAGGCAAAGTCGTGCGGGTACTGCCCGGCATGCAAGCGGCGTTTATCGACATTGGCCTGGACCGTGCTGCGTTTATTCACGCCTCGGAAATCTCCATGCGTGAAGGCCCTTCAGTTGAAAGCATCAGCGCGTTGGTTCACGAAGGTCAGGGTCTGGTGGTGCAAGTCACCAAAGACCCAATTGGCAGCAAAGGCGCGCGTCTCACCACTCAATTATCGATCCCGTCGCGCTATCTGGTGTACATGCCCCGGACTGCCCATGTCGGCATCTCGCTGAGAATCGAAGACGAAGCTGAACGTGAACGCCTGAAGAAGGTGGTCACCGACTGCGTCGCCCAAGAAGGCATCAAGGAAGCGGGCGGCTTTATTCTGCGCACCGCGGCCGAGGGCGCTGGCGCTGATGAAATCCTCATGGATATTCGTTATCTGCGTCGCCTGTGGGACCAGATCGGCGTGCAAATCCAGACCGTCAGCGCGCCCAGCGTGATTTACGAAGACTTGGGCCTTGCGCTGCGCACACTGCGTGATCTGGTCAGCCCGCGCATTGAAAAAATCCGCATTGATTCCCGCGAAACCTTTCAGAGAACCACCCAGTTTGTCGCCGAGTTGATGCCGGAAATCGCTGATCGCCTTGAGCATTACCCAGGTGAACGGCCGATTTTCGACCTGTACGGTGTCGAAGACGAAATCCAGAAAGCCCTTGAGCGCAAAGTCCCGCTCAAGTCCGGCGGCTACCTGGTAATTGATCCGGCCGAAGCGATGAGTACCATCGACGTCAATACCGGGGCGTTCGTTGGCCATCGCAACCTGGAAGAAACGATCTTCAAGACCAACCTCGAAGCCGCGACCGCGATTGCCCGTCAGCTACGCCTGCGCAATCTCGGTGGGATCATCATCATCGACTTCATTGACATGGAGGACGGTGAGCACCAGCGTCAGGTGTTGCGTACTCTGGAGAAACAACTGGAGCGCGATCACGCCAAGACCAACATTATCGGTATTACCGAATTGGGTCTGGTGCAGATGACGCGCAAGCGCACCCGCGAAAGTCTTGAACAAATATTGTGTGAGCCCTGCAGCAGTTGTCAGGGTCGTGGCAAATTGAAGACCCCGGAAACAGTGTGCTACGAAATTTTCCGAGAAATTCTTCGCGAAGCCCGCGCTTATCAAGCGGAAGGCTATCGTGTATTGGCCAATCAGAAAGTTGTGGACCGCTTGCTGGATGAAGAGTCGGGGAATGTCGCGGAGTTGGAAGGTTTTATTGGCCGGACCATCCGTTTTCAGGTCGAGACCATGTACTCCCAGGAACAATATGATGTGGTGTTGCTCTGATAGGCAATGCGTCACGTTCAGAACTAATGGCAGGACGCCTTTTAACGAGAATTATGCGTGGCGAATGAGCAATCCCCGATCCTCCCGATGACTGCGCAGCCGTGCAGAACGCACGCGCAAACCTTAGTCTGGAAGGTCTGCTGAAATGGGCCGACTGACACGGACTCTTGGTGTTTTGATTCGTTTGGGTCTGGGCTCTTGCGCTTTGTTTTTGGTGCTGTTGGCGCTGTATGTCAGCGTCGGGCGCCAATTGGTGCCGCTAGTCGCTGAATATCGCTTCGAGATACAAACCAAAGTCCACGCCGCGTTGGACATGCCTCTGAGCATCGGCCGCCTTGAAGGCCGTTGGAGCGGTTTCGCCCCGGTCTTGCTGGCACATGATGTGGTTGTGGGTGAGGGCGCCAACGCGCTGCGTCTGGACCATGTCACCGCGGTGCCCGACCTCTGGGCCAGCCTTGTGGCTCACGAAGTGCGGATCGCCCACCTTGAACTTGATGGCCTGCAGCTGAGCTTGAAAGAAAGCCCCGACGGTCATTGGGCGATGCAGGGCTTGCCGGTTAAAGACGACAAGCCCCTCGATCCAGAGCAGATGTTGACCCAGATAAAAGCGGTGACGCGCCTATCGCTGCTGGACAGTCAGGTCACCCTGCAGCCCTATGGTAAGTCGCCGCTCACGTTCACCTACGTCAGCTTCACCCTCGAAACGGCCGGCGATAACCAGCGGCTGGACGCACGCTTGACCTTGCCTGATGGTCAGCCGATGGCGCTCAATGTGCGTTCGCGGGTGCAGCCGCAGAAGTGGCGTGAGGGCGATGCCGATGCGTACCTGAGCCTGCCGCAAAGTGATTGGGCGCATTGGCTGCCAGCCAGCCTGACGCAACAGTGGAAAGTATCCACCCTCAAGGCCGGCGGCGAGTTATGGCTGAGTTGGGGCAAGGGCGCGCTGCAAAGTGCGGTAGCCCGAGTCAACGCGCCGAAGTTCACGGGTGCTTACGCTGAACGCAAACCGACCACCCTCAGCAATCTGGCGCTTAACGCCTGGTTCAAGCGCGGCGACGATGGCTTTACGTTGTCGCTTGAATCACTGGCCCTGAACATTGGCGAAAAGCGTTGGGAAAGCCGGATTCAACTGCAGCAGTCAGCTACGGGTAAAGACCAAGAGCTTTGGCATGTTCAGGCTGATCGCGTCGACCTGACGCCCATCACCCCCATTCTCGATTCGCTGGCGCCGTTGCCAGACCAACTGATGGTGGTGCTGGATAACCTGAAAGCCACCGGCGGACTGCGCAATGTCTTGCTCGATTACCGGCCACAGGCCGAGGGCGACAAACGCTTCGGGTTCGCGGCCAATCTCGACAAAGTCGGCTTTAACGCCTACCACGGTGCGCCCGCAGCCGGGAATGTCAGCGGCAGTATTAGCGGGGATCTTGGTCAGGGCGAGCTGCGCCTGGACACCGATGACTTCATGCTGCACCTGTACCCGATCTTCGCCCATCCGTGGAAATACCAGAAGGCCAACGCCCAACTCACCTGGAAGCTCGATAAGCAAGGCTTCACCCTGATTGCCCCGTACATCAAGGTGCTGGGCGACGAAGGAAAAATCGCCAGCGACTTCCTGATCCGTCTGCATTTCAACTCGACCCAGGAAGATTACATGGACCTGCGCGTCGGATTGGTCGACGGCGATGGTCGTTATACCGGTAAGTATTTACCGGCAGTGCTGAGCCCGGCGCTGGACGAATGGCTGCGCACGGCAATTCTCGGTGGCGCCGTCGATCAAGGCTACTTCCAGTATCAAGGGTCGCTGCAGCACGATGCAGTGGACGCGGCGCGCAGTATCAGTCTGTTTTTCAAGGTTCACGACGCTTCGCTGGCCTTTCAACCGGGATGGCCGACGCTGACGGGCGTGGATGGTAAAGTGTTTGTCGACGGCGCTGGCGTTCGCATCAAGGCCAGCAAGGGGCGTTTGCTCAATACCGATGTCAGTAATGTCTTGGTCAATATTCCCCATGCGCTGCCGGGCAAAAACAGTCATTTGCTGGTCGACGGTGACTTCGCAGGCGAACTCGGCGACGGCGTGAAGATTCTCCAAGAGGCACCGATCGGCACTGCGGATACGTTTGCAGGATGGCAGGGCGATGGTCCGTTGCAGGGTAAGCTCAAATTGGACATTCCTTTGGGCAAAGGCGAAGAGCCGAAAATCCTTGTGGATTTCGCCACCGACGCAGCACGTCTGAGGTTGGCGAACCCCTCACTGGATTTAACCCAGCTCAAGGGCTCGTTTCGCTTCGACAATGCCAAGGGCCTAAGCGGTAACGATATTCAGGCTCAGGCGTTTGAGCACCCCATCACTGCGCAAATTTTTGCCGAAGGCAAGCCGGGGGCAATCGTTACTCGCATCGCAGCCAGTGGCCAGGTTGGCCAAAAGCGGCTTGCCGAGTGGCTGGGCAATACTCAGCCAATGCCCGTTTCCGGTGACATGCCCTATCAATTACAGGTGATGCTCGGCAGTGCCAACAGTCAATTGCAGATCGACTCCAACCTCAAGGGGTTGACCGTCGACTTGCCAGCACCTTTCGGCAAACGACCTGAAGAGATGCGCGACAGTCAGTTCCGCATGACCTTGCAAGGGGCGGAACGGCGCTTCTGGCTGACCTACGGCGACCTCGCCAATCTTGCATTCGCTGCGCCCGCTGGCAAGATCGCCGACGGCCGCGGTGAGCTATTTCTCGGTAAGGGTGGCGCCGTGGTTCCGGACGCTAAGGGGCTGAGAGTACGAGGCGTGCTGTCAGAGCTCGACGTGACGCCTTGGAAAAACATGGTGGCGCGTTACGCGGGTGACGATCCTGGCGGCAGTGCCAAGCAATTGTTGAGTAGCGCCGACCTGCAGATCGGAAAGTTGAGCGCCATGGGCTCGACCCTCGAAAACGTCAGCGTGCAACTGGATCGCAAAGAGTCAGAGTGGGCGCTGGCGGTGGATAGCTCGTTGCTCAAAGGCACGGCTACTCTGCCAGACGCAAAGACCTCGCCGATGAATATTGACCTGCTGTACGTGAAGCTGCCGGCAGCCGATCCGAATGCGGCGGTTGTGGAAAACGCACCTGACCCGCTGGCCAGCGTGGACCCGAAATTGATTCCCGCGATGGACGTCAAAGTCACCCAGTTGTATCAGGGCGATCAATTGATTGGCGGCTGGTCCCTAAAAGCACGTCCGACCCCGACCGGTACGCGACTGTCTGATTTGAGCCTAGGTCTCAAAGGCATGTTGTTGCAGGGTGAAGGTGCTTGGGAAGGGGCGCCAGGATCGACCAGCAGTTGGTACAAAGGCGTGGTTGACGGTAAAAATCTGGCGGATGTGCTGAAAGGGTGGGGTTTTGCCCCTTCGGTGACCAGTGAATCATTTGAGCTTAATGTTGATGGTCGCTGGCCGGGCTCGCCCGCCTGGATAGGGGTCAAAACCTATTCGGGAAGCCTGGACGCTACGTTGCGCCGTGGGCAATTTGTCGAAGTGGAGGGCAGCGCCCAAGCACTTAGAATCTTCGGCTTGCTGAACTTTAACTCCATTGGACGGCGGTTGCGCCTGGACTTCTCCGATTTGCTTGGCAAAGGCCTGAGCTATGATCAAGTCAAAGGTCTACTGGTTGCCAGCGACGGTGTATATGTGACCCGCAGCCCAATTAGCATGACTGGACCGTCAAGCAACATTGAGCTCGATGGCACATTGGACACAGTCAAGGACCGGGTCGATGCGAAATTGCTCGTGGCCTTGCCGGTGACCAACAACTTGCCGATCGCCGCGCTGCTCATCGGTGCGCCAGCGATTGGGGGCGCACTGTTCCTGGTTGATAAGCTGTTAGGCGATCGTGTGGCCCGGTTTGCCAGTGTTCAGTACAGCGTTCAGGGACCGATCAAAGAGCCGAAAATCACGTTCCTCAAACCTTGAAAAACATCATTAGCGCCTGTTGGAGTACAGTGGCCGCATGTCTTGTCCGGAGCGCGCCATGTCCTTTGCCGTGATTCAAATGGTCAGCCAAAGCGATGTGCTGGCTAATCTTGCCCAGGCCCGGCGCCTGCTGGAGCAGGCCGCCGCCTCTGGCGCACGCCTTGCGGTGCTGCCGGAAAACTTCGCTGCAATGGGCCGTCGAGACGTCGCCGATATCGGCCGCGCCGAGGCTCAAGGCGAAGGTCCTATCCTCCCATGGTTGAAACTTGCCGCTCGCGACCTCAAGTTATGGATAGTTGCGGGCACATTGCCGCTGCCGCCGACTGATCGGCCGCAGGGCAAAGTGACCGCGTGTTCATTGCTGGTCGATGAGCACGGCGAGCAGGTGGCCCGTTATGACAAGCTGCATCTATTCGATGTGGACGTTGCCGATAGTCGTGGCCGCTACCGTGAGTCGGATGACTATGCTCACGGTCAAAACGTGGTGGTGGCGGATACGCCGGTAGGTCGGGTTGGGTTAAGCGTGTGTTACGACCTGCGTTTCCCGGAGTTATACACGGCGCTGCGCGAAGCGGGCGCTGAATTGATTACCGCGCCATCGGCGTTCACTGCGGTGACCGGTGCTGCCCATTGGGACATCCTGATCAGGGCGCGAGCGATAGAAACCCAGTGTTACGTGCTGGCAGCGGCGCAGGGCGGAATGCACCCGGGGCCGAGGGAAACCTATGGGCATGCGGCAATCATCGACCCTTGGGGGCGGGTATTGGCCGAGCAAGCCCAAGGCGAGTCGGTGTTGCTGGCCGAGCGAGATAGCGATGAACAGGCGTCCATTAGGGCGCGGATGCCGGTGTCCAATCACCGGCGATTTTTTTCGCAGGACGCCGTGCGGCCTGTGCACACTTCGGAGTGAATATGAGCGATTTGTCCTCTGTCAGCGAACACCTTTTAGCGCCGGGCGGCCTTAGCCTCGACAGCTTGCAGTCGGTGCTGGGCGAGCTGGCCGGACCCGGAATCGATGCGGCTGACCTGTATTTCCAAGGGCAGATTTCAGAATCTTGGGCATTGGAAGACGGCATCGTCAAGGAAGGCAGTTTCAACCTCGACCAAGGCGTTGGCGTGCGGGCGCAATCGGGCGAGAAAACTGGCTTTGCCTACAGCAACACCATTACCCACGAAGCGTTGAGCCTGGCTGCGCGCGCGGCTCGTTCGATTTCCCGTGCTGGGCAAGAAGGCCGGGTACAAGCGTTTACTACCCAAGATGTCGCTCAGCTGTATGCGCCGGATAATCCGCTGGAAGTGATGACCCGAGCCGAAAAAGTCGAGCTGCTCAAGCGCATCGACGTTGCAACGCGGGCTCTGGATTCGCGCATCCAGCAAGTGACGGTCAGCATGGCGGGCGTCTGGGAGCGCATTCTGGTGGCTTCCACTGACGGCAGCCTGGCGGCCGACGTGCGTCCGCTGGTGCGGTTCAACGTCAGCGTCATCGTCGAGCAGAATGGACGACGCGAGCGCGGCGGCCATGGCGGCGGCGGGCGTACGGACTACCGTTATTTCCTCAGTGATGACCGCGCCATGGGGTATGCCCGTGAAGCGCTGCGCCAAGCACTAGTCAACCTTGAAGCGATCCCGGCACCGGCCGGCACCCTGCCTGTGGTTCTGGGGCCTGGATGGTCTGGCGTGCTGTTGCACGAAGCGGTTGGGCACGGTCTGGAAGGCGATTTCAACCGCAAGGGCAGCTCCGCCTACAGTGGGCGCATGGGTGAGATGGTCGCGTCCAAGCTGTGCACCATCGTCGATGACGGGACGTTGGCCGGTCGCCGTGGTTCGCTGTCTGTAGACGATGAAGGTACACCGACCCAATGCACCACGCTGATTGAACATGGCGTGCTCAAGGGTTACATGCAAGACAAGCTCAACGCGCGGCTGATGGGCGTGGCTCGCACCGGCAATGGTCGTCGCGAATCGTACGCGCACTTGCCGATGCCGCGCATGACCAACACCTACATGCTGGCTGGACAGAGTGATCCTGCGGAAATCATCGCTTCGGTAAAACGCGGCATCTACTGCGCCAACCTGGGCGGCGGACAAGTGGATATCACCAGCGGGAAATTCGTATTTTCTACCAGCGAAGCGTATTTGATCGAAGACGGCAAAATCACTGCACCGGTCAAAGGCGCGACCTTGATCGGCAACGGGCCGGAAGCCATGAGTCGAGTGTCGATGGTCGGTAACGATCTGTCGCTGGACAGCGGCGTAGGCACCTGTGGCAAAGACGGTCAGTCATTACCGGTAGGCGTAGGCCAGCCGACCTTGAAGATCGATGCAATTACGGTAGGTGGCACAGGCGGTTGAACGTGAGCCGGGGTTGGATGGTAAAAAACACCCACCCCGGATCGAAGACTAGCGCAGACCGCGCAGGGTCTCGTCGAGCTCACGGATGTACTTGAACAGTTTACGGCTGGCAGCCGGTGGCTTGTTTTGCGCCAGCTCATGTTGAGCCTGGCGAATAAACGAGCGCAGTTGCTGACGATCCGCATCCGGATAGTCACCGACAAATTTTTCAATCACGTCGTCGGTGCCGACAAGCAAGCGATCACGCCAGCGTTCGAGGCCGTGAAAGCGTTCGTTATATTGGCGAGTGGAGGCATCCAGTTGATCAAGCAGTACCAGAATGGCGTCAAGGTCTTGATCGCGCATCAGTTTGCCGATGAACAGGATATGCCGCTTACGCGCAATGTTTGCCGTGTGCTTGGGCGCTTCAGCCAATGCCCGGCGCAGGGCGTCGGTCAGGGGCAGCTTCGCCAGCAGGTCAGGCTTGAGTGTGGTCAGGCGCTCGCCCATGTCAACCAGAGCATGTAGCTCGCGTTTGACCTGAGTTTTGCTTTTACCCTCGTCGAGGGAGTCGTCGTAAGAATCAACCATGGGGGCAGTCCGCTAATAATCGCCGCCATGATAACCAGTCGAGGGCCACTTGTCCGGCCCGGTCGGTATTCGGCATGTGCCGAAAGCAGAATTTGATGGAGAAAGTCATGAGTGAATCTCAAAGCGTCGGCCCACAAGCATTGCCGGCACTGCAAGACCAGGTCGAGCAAATTCTCGCCGAAGCCAAGCGCCAGGGCGCCAGTGCCTGCGAAGTTGCGGTGTCGCTGGAGCAAGGGTTGTCGACATCGGTGCGCCAGCGTGAAGTAGAAACCGTCGAGTTCAATCGCGACCAAGGGTTCGGTATCACCTTGTATGTAGGGCAGCGCAAAGGCTCGGCGAGTACATCGGCCAGCGGCCCGGAGGCTATTCGTGAAACCGTTGCCGCTGCCTTGGCGATCGCCAAGCATACGTCTGAAGATGAAAGCTCGGGCCTTGCCGACGCGGCGTTGATGGCTAAAGAGTTGCAGGATTTCGATCTGTTCCATGCGTGGGACATCACACCTGAGCAGGCCATCGAGCGCGCCTTGATCTGTGAAGCGGCGGCGTTTGATGCCGACAGCCGGATCAAGAACGCGGACGGCACCACGCTCAATACCCATCAAGGCTGCCGCGTATACGGCAACAGCCATGGTTTTATCGGCGGATCAGCGTCGACTCGTCACAGCCTGAGTTGCGTCATGATTGCAGAAGGCGATGGCCAGATGCAGCGCGATTACTGGTATGACGTGAGCCGTCAGGGTGAATTGCTGGCGGACGCTCAAAGCATCGGCCGTCGCGCTGCTGAACGAGCTGCTAGCCGGTTGGGCGCGCGTCCAGTACCTACTTGCGAAGTGCCGGTGCTGTTTTCCGCGGAACTGGCGGGTGGGTTGCTCGGGCATTTCTTGTCGGCCATTTCCGGTGGCAATTTGTACCGTAAATCTTCGTTTCTCGAAGGCGCCATGGGTCAACGGCTGTTTCCTGAATGGCTGACGCTCGACGAACGGCCACATTTAATGCGTGGCATGGGCAGTTCTGCATTTGACGGCGATGGCCTGGCAACTTACGCCAAACCGTTCGTCGAAAACGGTGACTTGGTGTCTTACGTGTTGGGGACTTATTCCGGACGTAAGCTGGGCTTGCCGAGCACCGCTAACTCAGGCGGCGTGCACAACCTGTTTGTCACCCACGGCGTTGAAGATCAGGCGGCGTTGCTGCGTCGGATGGGTCGCGGCTTGTTGGTGACGGAGTTAATGGGCAGCGGTTTGAACATGGTGACGGGCGACTACTCCCGTGGCGCGGCAGGATTCTGGGTTGAGAATGGAGAGATTCAATTCCCGGTGCAGGAAGTGACCATCGCCGGCAATCTGCGCGATATGTTCAAGCAAATCGTCGCCATCGGCAGCGATCTTGAACTACGCAGTAATATTCGCACGGGTTCGATATTGATTGAACGGATGACGGTCGCGGGTAGCTGAAGCAAGGTCGATTCACCATCTGTAGGACCGAATTCATTCGGGAAGGCAGCGGTGCGGTATGCCTGGCGCACAGCTTCGCCTGCTTCCCGAATGAATTCGGTCCTACAGAAAGATGGTGTGCGGCGGACAAACAATCACACAGAGATTTGATTGCGGCAATCTACCGGCTGCGGGTAGATTCCGTTTAGTGACATGGACGTCAACGGAAGGGCCTTGGCCCGAAATGAAAGGGATTCACACCATGAAAGCAGTCATTATGACCGCCGTCGAGCGGCAAAAACTTCAGGTTGAGACCGCCAAGTTGAAGGCCGAGGCCGACAAACTCAAGGTTGAAGCGCGGAAATATGCTCGGGAAATTTTTTGGTATCCCGTTGGCATTTCCTGTGGATTAATCGGCACGGTGGCGACGTTCACTGCCTTAATCATTAAGCTCCTCACCTAGCGCTAGCAGGGTTGGAGTCACTCGCCTTCATCAAACCGGTTATTGATCAGCGCAATCAAACCATCCAGCGCAGCCTGATCGTCTTCGCCGTCGGTGTGGAGATAGATTTCTGTGCCTTTGCCAGCGGCCAACATCATGACCGCCATGATGCTTTTGCCGTCGACCGTGCTTTCTGCGTCGCGACCGACTCGTATCTTGC
>NZ_JAMFRV010000126.1 GCF_026224925.1 Pseudomonas sp.
AGGCGGTATTTTTAGCTGCGCGACATTGAGTCGATAATACAGGTCGGCGCGGAAGCGGCCTTGATCTGCGGCTTGGCGCAGGTCTTCCTTGGTCGCGGCAATTACCCGGATATCCAGCGGGATCAGCTGATTGCCGCCCAAGCGCTCAACCACCCGCTCTTGCAGCAAACGCAGTAGTTTGACTTGAACCTCAAGGCTCATGCTTTCAATTTCATCGAGAAACAGAGTGCCGCCGTTGGCGAACTCGAATTTACCGATTCGCCGTTTCTGGGCTCCGGTGAACGCGCCCGGCTCATGACCGAACAACTCGCTTTCCACCACCGACTCGGCCAGCGCCCCGGCGTTGATCGCCACAAAGGGGCCCGCGCGACGGCTGGACAAATCGTGCAGCGCGCGGGCGACGACTTCTTTGCCGGCGCCGGTCTCGCCAAGAATCAGCACGTCAGCTTTGGTCGCGGCCAGTGCGCCGATCTGCTCACGCAAGCGCAGCATCGGTGCAGATTGACCCACCAGCCGTGTGCTCAGTTGCTGACGGTCACTCAAGGCCAAACGCAGGCTGCGGTTGTCCAACACCAAGCGGCGTAAGTCCAATGCCCGGCGCACGCTGTCGAGCAAAGAGTCACTGGCAAACGGCTTTTCCAGAAAGTCATACGCCCCGGCACGCATTGCCTGTACCGCGAGCGGTACGTCACCGTGCCCGGTTATGAGCAGCACTGGTAATTCTGGGTCTTGCGTATGCAGTTGCGCCAGCAGCTCAAGGCCGTCCATGCCCGGCATGCGGATGTCGCTGACGATCACTCCCGGCCAGTCACGCTCGATTCGCCCAGCCAACCCCAGCGCTTCGGTCAACGGCAATACTTTCAGGCCTGCCAAGTCCAGGGTCTGGCCGAGGGCACCGCGTAGATGCGGGTCGTCGTCGATCAGCACCACTTGAATTCGGCTGTCGATGGCGTGGTCCGTACTCATGCAGATAGATCCTCTGGCGGTTGAAGGCTGATGCCGGATTCCCCGGCACGTAGGCGCAATGTGAGCACCGCGCCGCCACTGGGATGGTTGGCGAACACTAACTCGCCGTCCAGCGCGCGCATTAACGCGTCGCAAATGGCCAGCCCAAGCCCCAAACCCTGGGTGCGGGTCTTGGTCGTAAAGAAAGGTTCACGGGCGCGCGTCAGCGCCTCGTTGGTAAACCCTGGGCCGTTATCACGAATGTATACGTTGACGCCTTGCGCGGTCTGCTCGGCACTGAGCCAGAGTTTTCGCGGCGGACCTTTCTCTGTGAGCGCATCCAGCGCGTTGGCTAACAGATTGCCCAGCACCTGGCGCAGACGGGTTTCACCGGCTTGTACCCACAGGGTCGCGTCGGGCAGATCGCGGATCAACTCGACTTCCATTGAACGACGACGTTTTGCCAGCAGCGCTAGCGCATCCTCCAGCGCCGGTTGCAGCGCAACGCTCTCTGGTGCATGGCGATCACGGCGGGCGAAGGCGCGCAAATGGGCGATGATCGAGGCCATGCGCGCCGTCAGTTCGCTGATCAGTTTCAAGTTGTTCCGGGCGTCGTCGGTGCGCTGATGATCAAGCAGTACTTCAGCGTTTTCGGCGTAACTACGGATCGCCGCCAAGGGTTGGTTGAGTTCGTGGCTGATACTCGCCGACATGGTGCCCAATGCCGACAGCTTGCCGGCCTGGAGCAGCTCATCCTGGGCCCGAACTAACTCCTGTTGCGCCTGTTCGCGCTCCAGCACTTCCTGTTTGAGCCGACTGTTCAGGCCTTCAAGATCACTGGTACGTTCGATGACGCGCATTTCCAGCTCGTGCCTGCCTTCGGCCTCGAAGGCAATCCGGTCCAGATAATGCCGCCGCCTTTGCATCATCAGCCCCAAGAGCAACATCAACACCAGCAGCGTAGCGCCGCCGACAGCGACCACCGTACGCACAGGGCGATCCACCAACACCCGTGGCGCGAGAATGTTCACGCTCCAGCCCACCTCATCAATGGGCTGCGTTTGGGTGATCCATGCTTTGTCGTTGATGATCAGCGGTTTTGGGTTACGGGTAGGGTACGGTTGAATTGCAGTGATGGCTTTTTCTTCGTCTGCGCTTAGCGGACGGGTTGCGCGAAAACGCCATTCTGGATTGGACGTCAGGATCACCACGCCGTTGTGATCAGTCAGTAGCAGTTGCTCCGGCGTCTTACCCCACAAGGTCTCGGTTCGATCCAGGTCGACTTTGACCACCAAAGCCCCCACCACGCGGTCGTGATCATGCACGGCTGCGGCGAAAAAATACCCGCGCTTGGCCGAGGTAGTGCCCAAGCCGAAAAAGCGCCCCAGGCGTCCGGCCATGGCATCAATGAAGTAAGGTCGAAACGCGAAATTGCGTCCCACGAAGGTGTCATGTTTGTCCCAGTTGGAGGCCGCCAGCGTCTGTCCGCTGGGGTCCATCAGGTACATGACATCGGCACCGGTTTGCTGGCTGATGTCTTTCAGCAGGCGGTTGGCGGCGTCTTGAGTGAGGGGCTGCGGGTTCACCAGTCCCGCGCGCAGGGCTGGAAGGTCACTGAGAATCTGCGGCAGCATTTCGTAGCGGTGCAGGGTGCCCAGCAGGTTGGCGACATACAGGTCCAGCGTCTGCCGGTTCTGGCTGATCAGCTCATTGCCATAGTAACGCTCAGCCAGATGCTGCAGCGGCCACAGCAATGGCGCGAGACACACTGCCAACAGGGCAAGGCTGCGCCAGCGGGGACGGTTGGCAATAGTGGATAAGCGGGTCATAAAAAATGCGCCAGGAAGATCCGCACAGCCTGTGTAGGAACCATTGTGTTGGCAAATGGCTGATGCGGTGTCCGCAAATATACCGCCTTGCAGATGAAATCGCTTCTACAGGTCTGCGTCTCGACTCAGATTTGGTGGGAGCGAACTTGTTCGCGAAGGTCACGACGCGGTGCTTCAGACAGACCGCGCCGCCCGCTTCCCGAACAAGTTCGGTCCCGCAGACTCTTTCAGCCCTGGCTTTTCAGGCATTCCAGCATCGCGCTGTGCCAATCGGGCATGGGCACCTGCCATTCACGCAGCAAAAGGCTGCAGTCGAGGCGGGAGTTTTGTGGGCGTTGAGCGGGGGTCGGATAAGCACTGCTGGGGATCGGTTCCAGCGTTGCGCAGGGTTTACCTTGCTTGATCAACTGCTCGCCAATCGCTAGGGCGAAACCGAACCAAGAGGTTTCGCCGGCAGCGGTCAGGTGATAAGTGCCCCAGGCGCCGGCGTTACCGTCACGCCAGCGCTCAATCAATAACCGCGTGCTGTGGGCGATGGTGCCGGCCCACGTCGGTGCGCCGATCTGATCGGCAACCACTTTCAATTCCGCACGCTCTTGCATCAGGCGTTGCATGGTCAGCAGGAAATTACGCCCGTGCAGCGAGTACACCCAACTGGTGCGCAGGATCAAATGCTCGCCGCCAACTGCAGCAATGGCGCGCTCACCTGCGAGTTTGCTCTTACCGTAGACACCCAGCGGGGCAGGTTCGTCTAGCTCGGTATAGGGCGCGGTTTTGCTGCCGTCGAATACATAGTCGGTGGAGTAATGGATCAGCGGAATACCGAGGGTTTTGGCTTCCTCAGCAAACACGCCGGGCGCCGTGCCATTGATCGCGAACGCCAGTTCCGCTTCACTTTCCGCCTGATCGACAGCCGTATGCGCCGCAGCGTTAATGATCAGGTCCGGGCGCCACTCTCGGACGTGCCCGCGAATGGTTTCGGGATGGCTCAAGTCCAACTGATCGCGACCCAATACCCGTAATTCGCCCAAATCAGCGAGGCACTTTTGCAACTCGCTGGACACTTGGCCGTGCTGGCCGCTGATCAAAATCCTTAACGGCTTGCCCGGGGTCGAATTCATGGAAATACGTCCGCTTCTTTCAAGCTTTTACCCTGCTGATCCTTGGCCGACAGCGTAGGTGGGGCAGTGAGTTGCCAGTCGATGGCCAAGTCCGGGTCATCCCAGCGGATGCAACGCTCGGCGCTTGGCTGGTAGTAATCGGTGGTCTTGTAAAGAAACTCAGCGTAATCGCTGAGTACGACAAAACCGTGGGCAAAACCTTCTGGAACCCACAACTGCCGATTGTTTTCTGCAGACAGCAGAACCGTCGCCCACTTGCCGAAATTCGGCGAGCTACGGCGAATATCCACCGCGACGTCGAGCACTTCGCCGGCCGTCACCCGGACTAATTTGCCCTGCGTATGTTCAAGCTGATAGTGCAGGCCACGCAGCACGCCTTTTTGCGAGCGTGAATGGTTGTCCTGCACAAACTCAGCTTTTATGCCGGTTTCTTGCTCAAAGGCGCGGGCATTGAAGCTTTCGTAGAAAAAACCGCGCTCATCGCCAAATACTTTGGGTTCAAGAATCAGGACGCCGGGCAGTTCGGTGGGTACTACATTCATTAACGTTCCTCGGCGAGCTTGAACAGGTACTGGCCGTAGCCGGTTTTACCGAAAGCGTCGGCGCGTTCCAGCAGGTGTGCACGGTCGATCCAACCGTTCTGGTAAGCGACCTCTTCCAGGCAGGCAACTTTCAGACCTTGGCGGTGTTCAATGGTTTGCACGTACTGCGATGCTTCCAGCAAGCTGTCGTGAGTGCCGGTATCAAGCCAGGCAAAACCACGGCCGAAACGCTCGACGTGCAAGTCGCCTCGTTTCAGATAAGCATTGTTAACGTCGGTAATTTCCAGCTCGCCACGGTGCGATGGTTTCACCGCTTTGGCGATCGATATGACGCTGTTGTCGTAGAAATAAAGACCGGTGACCGCGTAACTGGATTTCGGGTTTTTCGGCTTCTCTTCAATCGACAACGCACGGCCTTGGTCATCGAAATCGATCACGCCGAAACGCTCGGGATCCTTGACCCAATAGCCGAAGACGGTGGCGCCATTAGGACGCTCGGCCGCGCTCTGCAGCTGCTCACTGAAATGCTGTCCGTGGAAGATATTGTCACCCAGAATCAGGCAGACAGGGTCTTCCCCGATGAACTCTTCACCAATCAGGAACGCTTGCGCGAGACCGTCTGGCTTGGGTTGTTCCTTGTAGTGGAAATGCACCCCGAACTGGCTGCCATCGCCGAGTAAATTGCGGTACTGGGGCAAGTCTGCTGGGGTAGAAATAATCAGGATTTCACGGATGCCAGCCAACATCAGCACCGAAATCGGATAATAAATCATGGGTTTGTCGTAAACCGGCAACAACTGCTTGGACACGCCGAGAGTGATGGGGTGCAGGCGTGTGCCGGAGCCCCCTGCCAGAACGATACCTTTCATCATGCGATTAGATCCTTGAGGTCGGAGAAGCCCAGTCGTTCGCCTTGGTAGCTGCCGTCTTGAACCCTACGGCACCAGTCCAGGTTATCTAGATACCACTGCACGGTTTTGCGCAGACCCGACTCGAAGGTTTCTTCAGGGGTCCAGCCCAGCTCACGTTCTATTTTGCTGGCGTCGATGGCGTAGCGCATGTCATGGCCCGGGCGGTCCGTCACGTAGGTGATCAGATCGGCGAAATGGGCCACGCCTGCAGGGCGCTCCGGTGCCAACTCTTCAAGCAGTGCGCAAATCCCACGCACCACGTCGATGTTCTTCTGCTCGTTGTGGCCACCGATATTGTACGTCTCACCGACGGCACCTTCGGTCACGACTTTGAATAACGCCCGAGCATGGTCTTCAACGAACAACCAATCACGCACTTGCAGGCCGTTGCCATACACCGGGAGAGGTTTCCCGGCCAAGGCGTTGAGAATCACCAGCGGGATCAACTTTTCCGGGAAGTGGAATGGCCCGTAGTTGTTGGAGCAATTAGTGATGACCACCGGCAAGCCATACGTGCGATGCCAGGCCCGAACCAGGTGATCGGACGCTGCTTTACTGGCCGAATAAGGCGAGCTTGGCGCGTACGGGGTGGTTTCGGTAAACAGGTCATCAACGCCGTGAAGGTCGCCGTACACCTCATCGGTGGAAATATGGTGGAAACGAAACGCAGCGCGCTCGGCTTCCGGCAACTTGCTCCAATAAGACCGAGTGGCCTCAAGCAGGCTGTATGTGCCGACAATGTTGGTCTGGATGAACTCCGACGGACCATCAATAGAACGGTCAACATGGGATTCAGCGGCCAGGTGCATGATTGCGTGCGGCTGAAAACGGTTCAGGACTGCCAGCACTTCGGCCTGATCAACGATGTCAGCCTGCACGAATTCGTAACGGGTGTTGGTCACGATACTTTGCAGCGACTCAAGATTGCCAGCGTACGTCAGCTTGTCAAAATTGAGCACATCGTGATCGGTGTTCTCGATCAAATGTCGGACGAGCGCCGAGCCAATAAAGCCGGCGCCTCCGGTAACAAGAATGTTCATGAATTTGCCTTCTTCCATGGATGAACGTTAAGCGATTGAGACACAGCTTGTAGACAGTGGACGAAGGGTGCAAGTGCGATTGATCGAGAAGCGGACGCAAAGTCATAAAATTTTTTGATGGCGGTTTGAAGAGTCGCCATAAAATTGGCGTTCCCATGAATTTGGGAGGTAAATGATTGATTGGTTATGCTTTAGGGTGGGTTTTGTTGGTGATCCTTATTGCGCATTGATTTGTCCGGGCAAGGTTTTCCAGGTAACCCCTTGCACATTACCCACTCAGGGGGCGAAATAAGCGGCACAAAATCAGGGATGCTTGTGTATGCCGCTCGCCACGTTGATTCACCGATCCAGTTTGCCGTGCCCCGAAGTCAGTGCCGAGCAGGCGCAACAGCTGCTTGAGCAGCACTACGGATTGGGCGGGACGCTTAAAGAACTGGGCAGTCAGCAGGATCGTAACTATCTGCTCGACTGCGGCGGGGCGCGGTATGTGTTGAAAATTTGCCATGGTGATTATTCGGCTCTGGAGCTTCAAGCCCAACACTCGGCGCTGGCTCACTTGGCCGCGGCCCCAGGTATTCGAGTGCCGCGGCTAATTGCGGCGCGCAACGGTGCAGAGCTGTTGTCACTGCAGGTCGATGGCCGTGCAGTGCATGCGCGGGTGCTTGAGTTTATAGACGGTCACTCGTTGGCACACCTGCCACACCTGAGCCGCGATGTCGTGGTTGGCTTGGCTGAGCTGTGCGCTCGGGTCGATCAGGCGCTGGCGGATTTTCAGCATCCGGGGCTGGAGCGTACATTGCAGTGGGACCCACGGCATGGCGATGCGCTGATCAAGCATTTATTACCGGTGATCAAAGACCCTGACGCACATGCTGTGCTCGAACACACCTGCGAGCAGGCGCAGCGGCGGTTGCGGCCGTTGGTGGCGAAGCTTCCGATGCAAGCGGTTCATCTGGATATCACTGAATACAACGTGGTCTGGCAGCGCGACCCGCAACGTGAATGGCAGTTACAGGGCCTGATTGACTTCGGTGACTTGGTGGCCACGTGGCGCGTGGCCGACTTGTCGGTGACGTGTGCGGCGCTATTGCAGCATGCCGATGGCGATCCGTTGTACATCTTGCCTGCTATTGAGGCGTACCACGCGATCAACCCGCTGCAACGGGCAGAGTTGCAGGCGCTGTGGCCGTTGATCGTTGTGCGCGCAGCGATATTAGTGCTGAGCAGTGAACAGCAAGCCAGCGTCGAGCCAGGCAACAGCTATATAGAGGCGAATCTGCAAGGTGAGTGGGCCATTTTCGACGTGGCCACGTCGGTGCCGCTCGAAGTGATGGAAATTGCGATTTTGGTGGCTGTTGGGCTTGAGCCATTTGCCGTCAATCAGCCGAGTCTATTGCCGCTGCTGCCGGGTCTGAGCACACGTGAATTCGCGCCGGTGGATCTGGGCGTGCTCAGCCCGCATTTCAACGCTGGTAACTGGGAGTTGCCGGGGATAGATGAACAATTACTGACGAATATCGGCATCGCCCAAGGGTTGGCAGCGACTCGCTATGGTGAATACCGTTTGTCCCGCACCCTCACCAACTCTGCCAAAGAGCCCGACACCTGCGCGTTACATGTGGAGTTGCACGTGCCGCCGGGCACTGCCGTGCAGGCTCCGTCTGCGGGAACTGTTCGCTTGGCTGCGGATGCCGCGCTGCGGCTGATGGGGGAGCAGATTAACCTGCGTCTGTGGGGCGTGGTTTCTTTGATAGATTCCGGCACAACCGTGACTGCGGGGCAGGCGTTGGGCGAGGGCAGCGGTTCACTGATGGTGCAGTTGTGCCGCTTGACCGACATCAGCCCGCCGTTATTTTGCACACCGTCTTGGGCTCCCGCATGGAAAGCGGTGTGCCCGTCACCGGCTGGCCTGCTGGGTTTCGATTGCGATGCACCGCCGATTGAAGACGCCGCGAAACTGTTGGCCCGGCGGGACGCCAGTTTTGCCCGATCCCAAAAGCATTATTACCAGACGCCGCCGCAGATTGAGCGTGGCTGGCGCAATCACCTGATCGACATGCAGGGTCGGTCTTATCTGGACATGCTCAATAACGTTGCAGTGCTGGGACACGGTCATCCACGCATGGCCATGGAGGCGGCTCGTCAGTGGTCGCTGCTCAACACTAACTCGCGCTTTCATTACGCCGCGGTTGCCGAGTTTTCCGAGCGGTTACTGGCGTTGGCGCCGGACTCTATGGACCGGGTATTTTTGGTCAACAGCGGCACTGAGGCGAATGATCTGGCGATTCGTTTGGCCTGGGCCTACAGCGGCGGGCGCGACATGCTCAGCGTGTTGGAGGCCTATCACGGCTGGTCGGTGGCGACAGATGCCATTTCGACCTCCATTGCAGACAACCCGCAAGCGTTGAGCACTCGGCCCGACTGGGTGCACCCGGTAAGCGCGCCAAATACCTACCGAGGCGAGTTTCGCGGTAAAGAAAGCGCGCCGGATTACGTGCGCAGTGTCGAACATAATCTGGCCAAGCTCGCTAAACAGAAGCGTCAGGTCGCCGGCTTCATCTGTGAGCCGGTGTACGGCAATGCCGGCGGAATTTCACTGCCGCCAGGGTACTTGAAACATGTCTATGCCGCAGTCCGTGCCCAAGGCGGCGTGTGCATCGCCGATGAAGTACAAGTGGGTTACGGCCGTTTGGGTCATTACTTCTGGGGCTTTGAAGAGCAGGGCGTCGTTCCGGACATCATCACCATGGCCAAGGGCATGGGCAACGGGCATCCGTTGGGCGCAGTGATTACGCGTCGGGAGATCGCCGAAGCGCTGGAAGCCGAGGGTTATTTTTTCTCGTCGTCAGGGGGCAGCCCGGTCAGTTGCCGCATCGGCTTGGCGGTGTTGGACGTGATGGAGAAAGAAAACCTGTGGGACAACGCCAGGCAGATTGGCGACTACTTCAAGAATCGCCTGGAAGCGCTGATCGATAAACATCCGCTGGTGGGTGCGGTGCACGGGTCAGGGTTCTATCTGGGCGTAGAGTTGGTCCGAAGTCGTGACACGTTGGAGCCGGCCACCGAGGAAACCGCTTATCTGTGCGAAAGACTGCGGGATCTGGGGATCTTCATGCAGCCCACGGGCGATTATTTGAACATTCTCAAGATCAAGCCGCCCATGTGCACCACTCGGGAGAGTGTTGAGTTCTTTGTGGACAGCGTATCCAAGGTGTTGAATGAGCTTGCCTAGCTGAGCTGCGCGAAGGTCACTGTTAATCGATTATTATCTGTGTTTATAGAAGATTAACTCCATGTTTTGTCTGAAATACCTTTAAAAGCCGATTTATATTGGCTATAAAGTCTTCCATATTTTGCAACGCCTCGACGCTTCTGGAGTCCTGATCGCATGACTACGCTTAAACGCACACCGCGCGCCGATGGCTTCTATATGCCGGCTGAATGGGCGCAACAGACTCAAACCTGGATGATCTGGCCCGAGCGTCCGGACAACTGGCGTCTGGGCGGCAAACCGGTCCAGCGCGCGCATGTGGCACTGGCCAAAGCCATTGCGCGCTTTGAACCGGTTACGGTGGGTGTTTCTGCGGCGCAATACGACAACGCCCGTGCACACCTTGATATGCCGAACATTCGCGTAGTGGAGCTCAGCAACAACGACGCATGGGTTCGTGACACCGGGCCGACCTTCGTGATCAACAACAAAGGCGAAGTGCGCGGCGTCGATTGGGACTTCAACGCGTGGGGCGGTTTCGATGGGGGCTTATACGCACCGTGGAACCTCGACGAGCAAGTCGCGACCAAAATCATGGAAATCGAGCGTTGCCCTCGTTACGAAACCGAAGGTTTTGTGCTGGAAGGCGGCTCGATCCATGTGGACGGCGAAGGCACGCTGATTACTACCGAAGAGTGTTTGCTCAACCGCAACCGCAATGCCCACCTGTCTCGCGAACAGATCGAAAGCGTGTTGCGCGATCAGTTGTCGGTCGAAAAAATCATCTGGCTGCCAGACGGTTTATACAACGATGAGACCGACGGGCATGTGGATAACTTTTGTTGTTTCGTACAGCCCGGTGAAGTGTTACTTGCCTGGACCGATGATCCAAAAGACCCCAATTTTGCCCGGTGTCAGGCGGCCATGGGCGTGCTGGAAAATGCTCGCGATGCGAAAGGTCGACCGTTGATCGTTCATAAAATGCCTATTCCCGGTCCGCTGTTTGCAACGGAAGAAGAGTGTGCAGGCGTTGATCAAGTGCACGGCAGTCAAGAGCGCAACCCTTTGGTGCAGTTGGCCGGTTCTTACGTCAACTTCCTGATCGTCAATGGCGGCCTGATTGCGCCGAGCTTCGACGACCCGCTAGATGAAACCGCGCGTGAAATTCTCCAGGAGCTGTTTCCGGAGCATGAAGTTGTGATGGTGCCAGGCCGTGAACTTTTGCTGGGTGGCGGTAATATCCACTGCCTGACCCAACAGCAACCGGCACCGCATAAGGTTTGAGTTGGTCTTGTTCTTGCTAACCTAAAGCCCATCGTCCGATGGGCTTTTTTGTAGGCACTAAGCGCCGACTAAAGTTTTCGTTCGCGGACCTGTCATAAAGCATCGGTACATTTAGTCGCTCACGTCACAAGAGGTTGTCCACATGAACGCAGGTATAGAGCAGCCGTCCGCTCGTGGTGTGTCTGCAAGTAGCGAAGCGCGCCAGATGATGGCCGATTGGTTAAGGACAACCAAAACCCCAATTTTCTCGGACACTCAATCACGCCAAGTGCTCCTGGCACGCTATCCCGCCGGGCTGATCAGCGATGCTGAACTGGAAGCACTGGTGCAGATACTGGATCGCTAAGCCCGTCAAAAATTGACTCTCTGGCCTCCCCACGGCTAGGATTCGCCCCCGCCTGTGGCTGACCGCCATGTACGTAGCATCAGTAGTCCACTGCGATGATCTCGTGCGGGCCTTCAATATCGTCCATTTTGATTGGGCATGAAGGCCGCAAACCCCTGTTCGGCTTAAGCCACAGCGCGTGATCAACTCGTGATTAAGGAAAACAAGATGTTGAAGCTACGTATTGGCATGATCGCGCTAAGCGTCATGGGCGCCACTCAGGCAATGGCCAGTGGGCAAGAAGATTCCAAGGGTTTTGTCGACGACAGCAGCCTGAGTCTGGCGTTGCGAAACGCCTACATCAGCCGCGATTACAAAAACAATCAACAAGACAAAGCCGAGTGGGGCCAATCGGCAACCGCTAACTTCGCGTCGGGTTTCACCCAAGGTGTTATCGGCTTCGGGGTCGATGCATTTGCTGAGTACGCAATACGTCTCGACGGCGGCAAGGGTCGCAGTGGCGCAGGCGGTATCGATTTCTTTAAGAAAGACGGCAGTGGCGAAGCGGCTGACGACCTGTCCAAAGGCGGCGGCGCCATCAAGGCCCGTTTCTCCAATACCGTGATCAAGTATGGCGACCAGATGCCGGAATTGCCGGTGCTGAGTTATGACAACTCGCGCCTGTTGTCCGAGAGCTACACCGGCACGTTCATTACCTCTAAAGAAATCAGCGGCCTTGAATTGAACGCCGGTCACTTCACGGCTGAGTCGCGCAAAAGCGCCGAAGGTCGTGACAGCGGTGACCTGAAGTCGATCAATGTTTATGGTGGTAGTTACAAATTCACCGACGCCTTCAGCGCTGCGTTTTATGCTTCTAACGATGAAGACGTGCTGAAGAAGCAATACATCAATCTGAACTACGTATTTGCCATCGAGAAAGACCAGTCGCTGACGTTCGACTTCAACGGCTACAAAACCAAGTTGGACAAAGATTTTGCGGTCGATGATGCACGCGACAACAAAATCTGGAGCTTGGCTGCGACCTACGCTCGGGGTATTCACTCGTTCACGATTGCCCACCAGCGCAGCACCGGTGACACCGGCTACAACTACGGCGGCTACCGCAATGCGGGCGGGACCGGTGATGGTGGCAACACTATTTACCTTGCCAACTCGTACTGGTCCGACTTCAACGGCAAGGACGAGCGTTCTTGGCAGTTGGGTTACGGCATCGACCTGGGCGGCCTCGTGCTGCCGGGCCTGACGTACCACACCGCCTACGTTCGTGGCACCAACATCGACGACGGCACTGGTCGGGGCAACGGCGAAGAGCGCGAAATCTTCAGCCAGTTGAAATACGTCGTGCAAAGCGGCCCGGCGAAAAATCTGTCGCTACGTTTGCGCAACTCATTCCTGCGCGTGTCCGACAACGCCAGTGCCTACAACAGCGAAGGTAATGAAACCCGTATCTTCGTCGACTACCCGATCAGCATTTTTTGATGCCTGAGGGTGTAAAGCACGGATAACAAAACGCCCCAATTGGGGCGTTTTGTTTAATGAATGCTCTTTTAGACAGCGGCGCACTGGAGCTGAGCGTCTGCAATTGGTTTTGCCTCAGTCACTCGCTACCATGCGCAGACCTTGTGTTTATTGGTCACCCCGTATGGCTCTCGCTGCACCGCCCGACCTCAGTGATATCGCCGTGCCCGTGCAGCCGCTGGCGCGGACGTATTCGCGTGGGCTCTACATCGAGCCGCATGAGCATGTATGGGGTCAGGTGTTGTACGCGATGTCTGGCGTGATGTGGCTGGAAACACCGAACGAGGCGCTGGTGGTACCACCGCAACGAGCGGTCTGGTTGCCGCCGGGGGTGATGCATGGGATTCGCGTGGTGTCGGACCTTGAGATGCGCAACATCTACCTGCGCCCATCAATTGCGGCGACGCTGGAAAATACCGTGCAGGTCATCGAGGTAGGGCGGCTGTTGCGTGAGCTGATCCTCAACCTGGTGGAGCAAGGGCCCGCTCAGCAAGGCCTCGACTACTACGAAGCAGTGGTTGGTCTGGCATTATTGGAGCTGCAGCGGGCCAAGCGCACTGTGCTGAAAATCCCGATGCCGGCCAGCTCCGACCGGCGCCTGATCAACCTGTGCCAGGCCGTCATGAGCGCCCCCTCTTTAGACGTGCCCTTCGAACAGCACGCCGAAAATGCTGGCGCCAGCGTGCGTACATTAGCTCGACTGTTCCAGGGTGCGTTGGGCATGGGCTTCGCTGAGTGGCGGCGACAGGTGCAACTGGCGACCGCAGTGGCCGAGTTGATTCAAGGCGTGCCGGTGAGTGTGATTGCGCGTCAGTTGGGTTATTCGCCCAGCAGCTTCAGCGACATGTTCCGCCGTGAGCTGGGGGTCAGCCCTTCGCAATACCCCATTGGCGAGCGCATGACCTAGCGCTTCGGCGAGCTTCTTTGCGTGGCTCTTTTGCCACGCTCTTTTTGGCACAGATTCTAAAGCACATGGCCGACAGGTTTTTCGGCTTATACCTACACTCTGGACACCTAAACACAGTCGCTTCTCAGTGCGACGCTTGGAGTCTGGAGTTCCTATGAGCTATCTCATTTCTCTCGCCATTGGTCTCGCGGTCGGCTTGATCTACGGCGCGCTCGAATTCCGTTCCCCTGCGCCGCCTGCCATCGCCCTCGTCGGATTAATGGGCATGCTGTTGGGTGAAAAACTGTGGCCCATGGGC
>NZ_JAMFRV010000127.1 GCF_026224925.1 Pseudomonas sp.
AAAGCCGAGCGTTTCTCCTGGTGGATGACCTCGCTGCTGCACCGTTTTCCCGACACCGATGCCTTTGGTCAACGTATCCAGCAAACCGAACTTGACTATTTCGTGGGTTCGGACGCCGGGCGCAAGAGCATTGCGGAGAATTACGTCGGGCTGCCATATGAAGCCATTGAGTAATAAAAATTACCCGTATTGGTGAGGGCGCCCTGGCGATTGATCAACACATCGAAGACTGTGTGGTGTTGCATATGGGCGTAGTTGAAGCGCCGATATTCGCGAGCCATATCCTTGCGATCCACTGCCAGCGCGGTCACCAAAGCAAAATTGCTGCGGCTTTCACGCATCGTCCGCTAACGCCTCGCGCAGCTCGTTTCGCCGCTTGCGGTCGGCGGCACCACCGGTCAACGAGGGAGCGGAGCCGACCAGTAACTGCGTGTAAGGATGCTGCGGATAGCGCAAAACCTGCATCGTGGGGCCCGACTCAACAATGTGCCCTCGATAGAGCACCACGATGCGGTCGGCGATCCCTGCCACGGACCCCAGATCATGGGACACGAACACTTGGGCGATACCCCGCTCGCGTCCCAGGGTTTTCAGTAAGCGAAGAATCTGAACCCGACTGGCTGAATCCAGTGCACTCACCGGTTCGTCAAGCAGCAACAGTGTGGGCTCGAGCACCAGCGCACGGGCGATCACCACACGTTGTCGTTGCCCTCCAGAAAGCTCTCGCGGATGCCTAATCGCAATCTCTGAGTCCAGACCGACGCTTTCCAGCGCTGCGGCCACGCGCTTGCTGATTGCCTCCTGATTGAGCTCGGCCTGAATGCGAAGCCCCTCAGCCACTGAGTCACCTACAGATACGTCCGGATCGAGACTCAGCAGCGGGTCCTGAAAGACATATTGAAGCCTGCCGCCACGTCGAAAGTTGCGTAGTGCGCGGCCCTTCAGTGCGCTGATTTCAACCTGCGCAAAGTTGATCGTTCCTCCAGTCATAGGCGCCGCGCCGAGTACCGAGCGGACCAGCGTCGTCTTGCCAGAGCCCGTTTCGCCGATCAGCCCAACCGTTTCACCCTTGAACACATCCAGATCGATTGAGTGAAGAATGCGTTTTTTCTCCACGCCGGAGCCGTAGCTGACCTCAAGCCCGCGCAGGCGCAGCAGCAAAGTGTCGTCATCCTGAAGGGGGCTCGCGCGCTGAGGAGCTTGTGAATCGAGGTCGTCAAGCATCTTCCATCTCCCTTTCAAGAAATCTCTCAAGCCCATATTCCTGATGGTTGTCCACCAGGGATCGGGTGTACGGATGCTTTGGATCAGCGAGTACCTGGGCCGTTGTCCCGGCTTCGATTATTACGCCATGGCGCATGACAATGACCTGATCGCACACCTGGGCCACGACAGCGAGATCGTGGGAGACAAGAACCAATGCAAGGTTCAGTTCACGCTTGAGCTCTGCCAGAAGATCAAGCACCTCAGCCTGGACCGTGACATCCAGGGCCGTGGTCGCTTCATCGGCGATCAACAACTCGGGGCCTGCGCAGACGGCGATAGCGATAAGCACCCGCTGCAACATCCCCCCGGAAAGCTCGAACGGGTATTGGCAATACACTGCTTCTGCATGACGCAGGCCGATTTTTTTCAACAGTTCAAGCCCGCGTTCACGCGCCTGCGAGCGGGACAGTTTCAAGCTGCAGCGTAAAGCCTCAGCCAACTGCCGGCCGACCGGGATGGAGGGATTCAGGTAAGAGGCCGGGTCCTGGAACACGGCAGAAATCCGGGTTCCCCTCAGGGGTTTCCAGCCGCGTCGGTTCAGACGGGTCAAATCGGCTCCCCGGTACAACGCAGATCCGCCTGTTACTGCCAGGCCAGTGGGCAGAATGCCTAACAGGGCGTGGCACGTCAGCGACTTACCGCTTCCGGATTCTCCGACGATACCCAAGGTTGCGCCTGCGTGAAGTTCGAAACTGACGCCATGGACCAGTCGTTTTGCGCCGACAATACCCACCTGTAAATTGCGCACTGACAACAGCGGCTCAGGCACAACGCCGGACGGGATATTCAGTTGGCTAGACATCAGCAGTCTCCCTTGCAGCTACAGGACGCTCGTCCTGATCGGCCAAATTACGGCGGATGGCCTTTTTCTTACTGCTGCGACTTGTGACGCGCTTGTCAGGTTGACGTTTTCCGCCCACATCACGCATGACATCAGCCAAGGCATTCAACGCCCATACGGTTGCGATGATCATGCCTGCTGGCGCGAGCGGACCGAACGGCCGGTCGTAGAGGTTCTTCAGATCCGTCGCGAGCAGCCCTCCCCACGTCGGCTCGGGAGGCACCACACCGATGCCGAGGAAAGTCAGCGACGCGACGATGGCCAGACACGCACCCGTCATGGAGGCTGTCGTTACTGCCACGGCGGGTATTACCTTGAGCCATACATGACGGACGATAATCCACCAGGTCGAGGCGCCCATGAGCACTGCCGCCTCGACGTACTGCGCGTTGTATGCCGAAAGTGCGGCCGCTCGGCTCACTCTGAAAAAGGCCGGAGTGATGAGAATGCCCACCGCGAACATTGCTTGTACAAGACCATTGCCCAGCAGCGCAGTCATGGCGATTGCGAACACCAGAAAAGGCAGCGTGATCAGCGCATCGATAAAGCGCAGGGTAAACCACTCAAAAGTCCGCCCCAAGTAAACTGACAACAGTCCTGGCAACACGCCCAGCACAATCGCGATCACCACAGACTGCAACGCGGCTAGAACAGAAAGTGTCGAGCCTGCCAACAGTCGGCTGAAAACATCGCGCCCGAGGCTGTCAGTACCTAGCCAATAGTGCGCAGATGGCCCTTGAAGCATGGAGTTGGTGTGCTGCGCCAAAGGATCCTGGGGTGCCAGTAGAGGTCCGAAAGCGGTCAGGAAAACTACAATCGCAAGAATCACGAACGCAGCCTTGGCACTGGGGTAGTACCAGAGTCTTCGTAACATGCCGGTCATGGTCTGCGCCTCGAAGCGGGCTGGAGCGCGCCCTGCAAAATATTGATAAGGACGTTCGCAACGAGCACGAACGCAATCGAGATCACCAGCGTGCCCTGTACGACTGGCACGTCGCCCCGCAGGGCCGAATCTGCCGATAACATGCCCAGCCCCGGCATCGTGAAAATGGTTTCAGTCACGACGGCTCCGCCGAGCAGCGTGGGAATCTTCATTCCGAGGATCGACAGCGCGGGACCAGCACCATTGCGCAGCACATGGACAAAGAGGATTCGCGGCCAACTGAGCCCTCGGACAATGGCCCCGACCACATAATTTTCGGAAAGGGTCGACACAAGACCGGTGCGCAGCTGTCGGGCCAACTCGGCAGCCACATCGACACTCAGGGCAATGGCGGGCATGGTGATCAACTTCAACCAGACGGTGAAGTTTTCGCTCGGCGAGACATACCCCGCAGAGGGAAGCCAACGCAGCCATAGGCTGAATATCAGGATCAATGCGATAGCCACGACAAAGGCCGGAAGAGTGGAAATGACCGTTGTCAGCCCAGTAATGGCTCGGTCAATCCATTTGCCTTGATTTACAGCCGCCAGAATGCCGAGAAACACCCCGAACACGATGCCGATCAACAACGCCATGCCTGCGACGGAGATGCTGACGGCCAGCCTTTGCTGGATAAGTTCTGAAACATGGACTTGATTGAACCAGGAAGTACCAAGGTCGCCGGTAAGGATTCCTTGCATCCAGGACAGGTATTGCTGATACAAGGGCTTGTCGAGTCCAAGATCTGCGTTGATCCGCGTGATCATCTCAGGAGTAACACTGTCGCCAGCGATACCGGCTGCGGGGTTGAGCCCACTTGCGGCGCCCAACACAAAGGTAATCAGCGTTGAAAACAAGAAGACCGGAACGATGATCACAACGCTGGACACCACCCAGCGCAGGAAGGTTTTTGCATGACGGCGGCGTATCGCCCATGCGCTAGGCGCATTTGTCCTCGCCGCGCCCCTGTAGTTATTACCGCTCACCCAGAACTCCTTGTTGCTGTAACCCTGCGGGACTGACTGAGCGCACCCTCCCCCCTGAAATCATTTGACCGTCACACCTTCCCAGCGGACCTGGGATGGCTGGATGTTCAAGTTTTTCAACTTCGGACTTGAGACGATCACCCACGGGTTGGCATAAATGTAATTCGTGGGTGACTGCTTGACTCCGATCTCCTCGGCCGCCCACAGCACGCGCTGATAGTCCGGGTTATCAAGAGGTGTTTTGCGAACAACACGCAGCGCATCCACGAACTCATCGGTGGCATGCGGGCCACTCAGATTCATGATTCCGTCCGGGCCGTAGACGGCAAGAAGGTTCTGGACCGGCGACTCTCGACCGATGGTACCGTCCAACGCCAGCTGTGGTGTCTTGGCGATATAAACTTCACTTTGCCAGGTGGAAGATCCCGGTGGCACCAGCTTGATGACCGACTTGACGCCAATTTTCGCCAGCTGGGATTGTAAGAGCTCCGCCGAGTTTTCATCGGCCGATGCGCTGTTGGTGATGACGATCGAAAGATCTCCTGGCCCGTAACCGGCTTCTGCGAGCAGCTTGATCGCTCGATCAGGGTCGTAGCTCCAGAGTTTCTCGATCTCTGGATTGAAGGCCAGATGTCCCTGCGGGAAAGGCTGATGCACTATCGAGCCAGTTCCAGCTGTAATGACGTCAATGAACTCCTGACGGTTGAAGGCGTAGCGAAACGCCTCGACAACCCTTGGGTCCGTGAACGGCGCTTTGTTCAAATTGATCGATATGTCCCGGACTGAAAGGGAGGGCGCGATCGTAACGTCCAGCCCCGAGGCTTTAGCCTCCTTGACCTTTCTTGCGGGCAGGCTGGCAATGTCGATCGATCCGGAAAGGACGCTGGCCACGAGGGTGGATGAATCTGGCGTCACCGTCAGTTCGAGTCGATCAATGTGGATGTTGGCGGCGTCCCAATAATTCGGGTTTTTCTCAAAGTACGCATGGGACTCGGTAACGAAATCCACCATCTTGAACGGACCTGCCCCAACCGGCCACAGACTCAACTTGCCGAGGTCTTTTTCGGCTGCGGCTGGGCTGGAAATAGCCCCGGTACGTCCGGCCAGCAAATAGGGAATCTGATAGTTCGGCTCGCTCAAACGAAGCGTGACCTTCGTGGCGCCTTCAGCGCTTATGCTCTGGACTTCAGCCAGTTGATCCTTAAGGAACGAGTTTTTTTGATTTTTACCGCGCTCGAAGAACGCCTTGACGGCATTGGCATCGAGCGGCGTGCCATCGGTGAAGGTGAGACCGTCGCGCAGTTCAAATGTAATCCGGGTACCGTCTTCGTTGTACACCCAGCTTTTCGCCAATGAGGGTTGTACCGCTCCCGCATTGTCCAGCCGTGTAAGTGAAGCGTAAGGAAGGCTGATCGTGTTGATGTCTGCGCCGGTGCGACTGGTCACAGGGTCCCATGAGGTAGGCAGAGAGTAGGCCCACTTGACCGTCGCCGGTTTGACCGCGGCGGCTTGAGTATTGCCTTTATCCTTGTCATCCGAAGGCGAGCATGCGGATAAGAATCCGATGCTGGCAATGATCATCAGCACTTTGGCAATTCGTAATTTTTCATTTATCACGCGGCCACTCCTGTCAGGCAGAAGTTTGATACGGGAAGGGAGTCCAGCAAGTGTTCGAAGGGGTGGACTGTCATGCGGTGAGGTTCCAGCCTTTATGCCACGTTAGGTTTGGCATCCGGCTGGAAAGCGGTCTGCCTTTTAATCACGATATGTGCATAAGCGATGGATTGGAAGAATTTTTTAGTTATATACTAATATGCATATTAATAATTTATATATTAAAAATCTATAAATAGTACGCATATTTATTTACTGCCTCACATACCAGAAGCTTCAGGCTGTCTCCTTTATGGCAGCCATCAACAATAAAAATAAATTATTTTATAGAAAGACAAAATAACAATAATTCATAATTAGCTTATTCCAAAAAAGACCTTCACTCCGGTTTTTTATAGGAATACTTTCACTTCACAGACCGACCCCATGCTTGGCGGAGGACGCACCCACGACCACCAGGAGCATGTATTCATGTCATCCGTAACCCCTCTTCTCTACCAGCCCGCCGCATTGGGCAATCTGACGCTGCCGAACCGCATCATCATGGCCTCCTTGCACCAACCGAAGCCGTCGCCAACTGAGAACAACCCACTCGACTGCCGGTAGCCCCCTTGCCCCTTGAGGTCAACATGAGTCGTCAAATGCATCTGGCGCTGTTCGTCAGCCATGCCGGATCACACCTGGCCGGGTGGCGCCTGCCCCAGGCCGAAACAGGCAATGCCCTGGATATCCGCTACTACCAGCGCCTGGCCGAACAGGCTGAGGCCGCCAAGCTGGATATGCTGTTTGTGGCCGACAAACTGGCCTTGGATGACATCCACGGCGGCTCGTTCGAGGCCGCAGTGACCTGGCGCGCCACCGGTTCGCCGGAGCCGTTGGCACTGCTGTCGGCACTCAGCTTACTGACCCGGCGCATCGGCCTGGGCGCCACGGTTTCCACCACCTACCACCAACCGTTTCACGTGGCCCGGCAATTCGCCACGCTGGATCACTTCAGTGGCGGTCGCGCTGCCTGGAATGCGGTGACCTCAGTCAACGATGGCGAGGCCCGCAACTTCGGCCTGGACCAGCATCTGGGCCACGCCGAGCGCTACACCAAGGCGGGCGAATTCCTCGATGTGGTACGCGGCCTGTGGGAGACCTGGGAAGACGCCGCCGTGCTGGCCGACAAGGCCAGCGGTCGTTATGCCGATGCCACGCGCCTGCATTACGCCGATCACCAGGGCGACTGGTTCAAGGTGCGCGGTCCCCTGAACCTGCCGCGCCCGCCCCAAGGCCATCCGGTGCTGATTCAGGCCGGGGTCTCATCGGCGTTCCAGGACTTGGCGGCGCCCAATGCCGAGGTGATCTTCCCGGTCCAGTCGACGCTAGAAAAAGCCAAGGCGTTTTACGCCACCTTTAAAGAACAAGTGGTCGCTGCGGGCAGGCAGCCCGGCGACGTCAAGATTCTTCCGGGCTTGTACCCGGTCATCGCTGACACCGATGAACAAGCCCAGGCCCTGGCGGCCGAGTTGGATGAATTGATCCTGCCAATCGCCGGGCTGGCCTTTATGTCCGCCAGCATGAATTACGACCTTGCCCAGCATGACCCCAAGGCTCCGGTTCCAGATATCCGCGAACACATCCGTGGCAGCAAGGGCCGCTTCGACACGGTGATCGGCAACGCCATCGAGGCGGGTTGGACCCTTGAGCAACTGGGCCGCTGGTACGCCTCCAGTCTGGGCTTCGCCAAGATGGTCGGCTCCCCGCAAAGCGTGGCCGACCAGATGCAGCAATGGCTGCTCGAAGGCGCTGCCGACGGCTTCGTGGTGATGCCGCCCTACATGCCAGGCGGCGCCGAAGATTTCCTCAAGAAAGTGGTGCCCGAGCTGCAACGTCGCGGGCTGTTCCGCCGCGAATACCAAGGCACCACCTTGCGTGATCACCTAGGCCTACGCACACCCGTAGCCCGCCATGACAACCGTTCAGTCAGCCCATCGAAACCCAACCGTAAAGGGATTTAACACCATGAGTAAACGTCAGCTGCATTTTGGCGCCATTCTGACCGGCGTCGGCACAGACCAGCAGGAATGGCTGCACCCGGAAATCCCAGGCGATGCTAGTATCGACATCGAGTGGTACAAACAGCAGGCGCAAGCCGCCGAAGCCGCTCGTTTCGATTTTGTCTTTATCGTCGACAGCCCCTATATCACCCCCGAGTCTGCGCCGCATTTTCTCAATCGCCTGGAGCCGCTCACCCTGCTCTCGGCCTTGGCCGGCGCCACGGACAAAATCGGCCTGGTCGCCACCCTGACCACCTCCTACACCGAGCCTTTCAACGTCGCCCGTCAGTTCGCCTCCCTGGACCAGATCAGCCACGGTCGCGCCGGCTGGAATGTGGTCACCACCGGGCTGGAGGGCGCCGCGGGCAACTTCGGCCGTGAGCAGCATATCGACCACGGCGAGCGCTATCGCAGGGCGCGCGAACATGTGCAGGTCGTACAGGGCCTGTGGGACAGCTACGAGGACAACGCCTTCCCACGGGACAAGGCGCATAAGCGCTTTCTCGACCCCGGCAAACAGCATCGCCTGGACCATCGCGGCGAGTTCTTCTCGGTGACTGGGCCACTCAACATCTCCCGCTCGGTGCAGGGCCAACCGGTGATCTTTCAGGCAGGTATTTCCGAATCCGGCCGGCGTCTGGCCGCCGATATCGCCGAAGGCATCTTCGCCGGGGTCGACAACTTCGAAGACGCTCGCGAGTACTATGCAGATATCAAGCAACGGGCCGCACAAGCAGGGCGAGACCCGGCGCAAGTGCTGCTGTTCCCGGGCATCACGCCCATCATCGCCGACACCGACGAACAGGCTCAGGCACTCCAGCGCCAACGTGACGGCGAGCTGGACCTGAACAAGGCTCTGGTCCAGTTGGGGCGGCCATTCAACTACCACGACTTCAAACAATACGACCTGGATGCGCCCTTCCCCGAGTTGGGCGAACTGGGTAGCAACGGCTATCGCGGACATGCCGAACGCATCAAACGGGTGGCTCGTGAGCAAGGCCTGACACTGCGCGAAACTGCCCTGCGCTTTACCCGGCCATTCTCCAACTTCGCAGGCTCGGCCTTGACAGTTGCCAATGAAATCGAGCGTTGGTTTCAGGAAGAGGCCGTTGACGGTTTCAACATCCACGTCGGCGCGCCGAGTGAATTCGCCCGTTTTACCGATGAGGTATTGCCGATCCTGCGCGAGCGTGGCCTGTTTCGTAGCGACTATGAGGCCAGTACCTTGCGCGGCCATCTGGGCATTGCCGTACCGCAGAACCGCTACAGCAAAGCGCAAGGCGCGCCTGCGCCATTGACCGAGCCCGCGTGATAGCCGGCCGCACCTGACCCTAATCATCCAACCACGACAAGGCTTTCGAAGCTGCACCCACACCACGGACCAGTGCCAGTGCCAGGCTTAATGGACTATTCCCGACATGCCCGATATTTCCTCCCCGACACCCATCAAGAAGTT
>NZ_JAMFRV010000128.1 GCF_026224925.1 Pseudomonas sp.
AACATTAAACCTGAACACAGATAGGCAGGGCGGTCTCCGTAACAATTGTTGATGGTTTTGTAATAGTAATACTTCATCAATTCTGCAGTGTCCGTGCCTGCTCCGGCATAAACGGCGGCGCTTCCAGAAGCGCTGAGTGTGAATATCATAGTTGCTGCGAACAGCCGTGATGACCTGTTGTTCATGTTGGTTATATCCCTATAAAATTCATGAGTAAACGAGCGGAAGCATTATGGATTAAGGGTTGCAGTGTGCCTTTGTCGCGACGTCTTGTGATACGTCAGGTCGGAAGGGTTCTAGATTCCATTGTTCTTTATCTCGGTAATTTACGGTCAGACACACGAACTGACGACGCATGCCGCCACCGTTATTTTCAAGCCATTGCGCGTCATGATCGTGAGCGAATGCGAGTTCGGAATAAGCGACGTCAGTTTCTTCCGCTTTAATCAACCGACCGCAATCGGTTGGAACAACACTCAATGTCCACTTCTTGCTCTCGTTGTTCAGCCGCCATGTGGCAGATTTAATATAAGATGAACAGGTGCCTTGGTCCGCGGGCGAATAAGTGAATCGCTGTGCGGGAGCGGCATTAAAATTAAGCCGCAAAATAGGGACCGCATAACCCGCTCGCTTGAGCTGAGCCTGAAAAATTCTCGCCACGGTAACGCTATTTTGTTTGTCTTCGTTAAGCTCTGTGGTGTTGTTTACGTCGTAGAAAAAAGCATCAATGTACGGTATCAGGCGACTGCCATCGTTTGCCCCTGGAGTATTTTTTAGCAGCATTTCAGTCCATATAGTTACGTTTTTAAACGCTGCAGAAGTTCGGATGTCGATCATGGAGTTCCAGTCTCGTGATTTTTCGACGTTCCATGAACATTGATTTTCAGTACGTTGTTTATCTCCGTTATAGCGGTTGAGCCAAAGCTGAGCCTGATTCTGTTTCAGGTCATCGGAGCCGACGCCGATCTCACGGCATGACCCATAGGCGTTTGCGTCGTTATCGTTATCGACGGTTTGTGAGTTCTTGTTCTTGTCTTCGTTAAAGTCGCCCTCGAAGTCGCAACCGTTCCAGCCTCGCGGCTTACCGGCGTTCGGGTAGAGAATGCCTCTCGTCGTATTGGCGTCGGTTGTATAAATACATTCCCAGCCTTGGTCGAGTATGGGTAGGTTGTTATTGGCAGCGTCTTCAGGGCTGCGCACGATCAAGCCCGCTGGGTGATAAAGTTTATTTGTCGGGATATCACTACGGATCCAACTAAAGGAGGTCGAACCCAGTTTTACCGCTGAGGGGCTGTAATCCCAAGGAGGGAATCTTCCGGTGTCGATTGATCGGACGATGACACCGCTGCAATAGTAGTGGCCACGGATTAATCCAGACGCTCTCTCTTTGCATTCATAAACACGCTCATTATAATTTTTATTAATCAGGTCAACCGTTTGGTCTGGCGGCAGTATGAATTCTACCGCGCTACTGTGCGCAGATATAAACAGGAAAGAGAGTAATATTTTATGAGTCATAACGGCCATCCTTGGCGTGGTCGAGTGCAAAGGTCACTGGAGATTTTCAGTGACTGCTTAAACCGTAGAGCTAGAGCACAAGGGCGTCAACATCTGTTGGTGGAGTGGGTAGATTATTTCGAAGCTAAAGTAATGACGAAACAGTGCCTGTACCTGTCAGAAGTGACAGTTGTTTTTTGAATTCCCACGCTTATTATTTTGCAGCGAGCAATTAGGATGCGTTGAAAATGAACAGGGGGTATATAAAATCAGTCGAGTGGCGTCTCAAAGAAGCAAGTTGCAATGCCTTTTAGAGCCAATCACTTCAACGCCGCCAGTATCTCATTCGGGCTAAATCCTCTGATCAACGTGCCGTTCACGTCGATCAGCGGGATGCCACGCCCGCCGAGCGCTTCGTAAGCCTTGCGGCCTTCGGCGGATTTCTCGATATCGAACTCTTTGTACGCAATGCCTTTGCTGTCGAGGAAGCGCCGGGTCTGTTTGCAGTAGCCGCACCAGTCGGTGGCGTACAACACAACCTTGGCTTGCAACTGAGTTTGGCTGGCCAGCGCTGTGTCTGGACTGAAGAAGTGCTCGATCTTGCCCCAGTTCTGGTAAGCAACTACGACCAGCATGATCAATACGAATTTCTTCAGCGTGCGTACGAGCATTGATTAAACCCCTTTTATGGCGAATCCCTGTGGGAGCGAATTTATTCGCGAAGGCTGCAGCACGGTAGAACTGATACACCGCGCCGACCGCTTCCCGAATGAATTCGGTCCTACAGATACTTACTGAACCATCAGCGGCGTTTTAGCTGATCGGTGAGTTGGGTGGGCAGGCCTTTTATGATCAGGGTGCCGGCTTCTTCGTCGTATTCGATCTTATCGCCCAGCAGGTGCGCTTCAAAGCTGATGGAGAGGCCCTCTGCGCGCCCGGTGAAGCGACGGAACTGGTTCAGGGTACGCTTATCCGCCGGTATCTCTGGAGACAGCCCGTAATCCTTGTTGCGGATGTGATCGTAGAACGCGCGTGGGCGCTCTTCGTCGATCAAACCGGAAAGCTCTTCCAGGCCCATGGGTTCGCCCATTTTGTTCTGGCTAGTAGCGTACTCCACCAGGGTTTTTGTTTTCTCGCGGGCGGACTCTTCCGGCAAGTCTTCGCTCTCCACGAAGTCACTGAATGCCTTGAGCAGGGTGCGGGTTTCACCGGGGCCGTCGACGCCTTCCTGACAACCAATGAAGTCGCGGAAGTATTCAGAAACCTTTTTGCCGTTTTTGCCTTTGATGAACGAGATGTACTGCTTGGACTGCTTGTTGTTCTGCCACTCGGAGACGTTGATGCGTGCTGCCAAGTGCAAGGTGCTCAAGTCCAGATGGCGAGAGGGTGTGACGTCCAGTTCGGCGTTTACGGCCACGCCTTCGCTGTGGTGCAGCAGGGCGATGGCGAGGTAGTCGGTCATGCCTTGTTGGTAGTGAGCGAACAGCACGTGGCCACCGACCGACAGGTTCGACTCTTCCATCAGTTTTTGCAGATGCTCGACCGCGATCCGACTGAAAGCGGCGAAGTCTTTGCCGCCGTCCAGGTATTCCTTCAGCCAGCCACTAAAAGGATGCGCGCCGGACTCGGCATGAAAAAACCCCCATGCTTTGCCTTGCTTGGCGTTGTAGCTCTCGTTGAGGTCGGCAAGCATGTTCTCGATGGCCTGAGACTCGGCGAGTTCTGAGTCGCGCGCGTGGAGAACTGCTGGCGTACCGTCGGGTTTTTTCTCGATCAAGTGGACGATGCAATGACGGATCGGCATGGGCTTCTCGGCTGGAAAATCGAAGATGAAGAGCGGCGGGGGAGCCTGCGCTCAATTCAAAGGCGGCAAGTGTAACGCACCTTGCGCGCCACGGATGCGGCCCTCAGGCGCGACTTTTTAACCAGAAATGAGCGCCAACCCTGCATTTTTTACCGTTTAACGCTCTAAAGCTGACCAAATGGGTAGGTAGGTGCGGATATTTGATTGTCTCTGTGCTAGTTTTGCCCGGTCTTGCACGCTTGAAGCGCGCTAAGCACGCAGTTTGTGGGCGTCAGTCGAACCAAACCCCGGTTTCAGCATCTACATTTTTCGCGATTGATCGTGGCTGCTACGTGAGGGCCAGGTTTATTGCCTGGCCACGGGCCGACGCCGCACTCTGCAATCCAAATGAATTAGATAGGGAAGGAACACCACCATGGCACTGACTAAAGACCAATTGATCGCCGACATCGCTGAAGCTATCGACGCGCCAAAAACCACCGCGCGTAATGCTCTTGAGCAATTGGGCCAGATTGTTGCTGATCAGCTGGAAAACGGCGCTGAAATCACTCTGCCAGGCATTGGCAAATTGAAAGTAACTGAGCGTCCAGCTCGCACCGGCCGTAACCCTTCGACTGGCGCAGCCATCGAAATCGCTGCCAAGAAAGTCATCAAATTCGTACCGGCTAAAGGCCTTAGCGATTCGGTGAACAAGTAAGTATTCGATTGCCCTCACGGGCAATTTGATCTTTGCTATAAAAAAGCCGTGCTCCGGATTACTCCGGGCACGGCTTTTTTCTGTCTGGTGTCCCGTCCTGAACGGTTCAAAGATCCCTGTGGGAGCGAACTTGTTCGCGAATGCAGCACCGCAGTACTTCAGACAGGCCGCGTGGCCGGCTTCGCGAACAAGTTCGCTCCTACAGAATCTTTCAGGCTCTCTGTTGCGTTTATCAGGCCTTGGCTGCTGCCCAGCGCTTTTCGCGCCAGATACGCTGTTGGGTGTTGTCGAGGAAGGTCCAGGCCACGAAGCGGCTTTGTTTCTGACCTTGAGACATCTCCACCACGCGACTGTCGAACACACCGGCTTTCTTCAGCGTGCTTTGAATCAACGGCAGGTTCGACGCTTTTGACACCAGGGTGCTGAACCAGAACACCTGTTGCGGCACGTGTTTGCTTTCGTTGATCAATTGCGTCACGAAGCCAATTTCACCGCCTTCGCACCACAGTTCTTGCGACTGCCCGCCAAAGTTCAGTACCGGCAATGTGCGTTTCGGATCAGCCTTGCCCAGCGCGCGCCATTTGCGTTGACTGCCACGTCGCGCTTCGTCTATCGAGGAGTGGAACGGCGGGTTGCACATGCTTAGGTCAAAACGTTCTTCGCCGTGCAGCAGGTCAAGCAGGATCTGCTTGCGGTTGCTTTGCAGGCGCAGGCTGATGACTTTCTGCAGGTTGTTGGATTTGACGATGGCAGTTGCGCCGGAAATTGCCGTTGGGTCGATGTCCGAACCCAGGAACTGCCAGCCGTAGTCACTGTGGCCGATCAAAGGATAGACGCAGTTAGCGCCCATGCCGATGTCCAGCGCACGGATCGACGCGCCACGTGGAATAACCCCTTCGTTGCTCTCCGCCAGCAGGTCAGCCAGGAAGTGCAGGTAATCAGCACGGCCTGGAATCGGTGGGCACAGATAATCAGCCGGGATATCCCAATGTGCTACGCCATAGAACGACTTGAGCAGCGCACGGTTAAACACCCGCACAGCCGAAGGGTTAGCGAAGTCGATGCTTTCATTGCCGTACGGATTGACCACCACGAACTCTGCCAGCTCAGGGCTGCTTTTAATCAGCTTCGGGAAGTCGTAACGGCCCTGGTGACGGTTGCGCGGATGCATCGTGGCTTTTTCACGGGGTTCGGCGGGTGTGCCGGGTGTCTTAGGTTTGCGTGGAGCAGTCATTAGATTCAATTCTGAGATGTAGGCGAGGGGTGTTACCGGCCCGCAAGCAGGCCGGTTTATCGTCGCCTTACAAACTGGCGATGCGTGCGTGTTGTTCCGCCAATTTGCCCAAGGCTTGTTCCGCTTCGGTCAATTTGGCGCGTTCCTTGGCGATCACTTCAGGCGGCGCCTTGTCAACGAAAGCTGCGTTGGACAGCTTGCCGCCCACGCGTTGCACTTCACCTTGCAGGCGCAGGATTTCTTTGTCCAGACGCGCCAGCTCGGCGGCTTTGTCGATCAAGCCGGCCATGGGCACCAGCACTTCCATCTCACCGACCAATGCCGTAGCCGACAGCGGCGCTTCAGCGCCCTCAGCCAGCACGGTAATGGACTCAAGCTTAGCCAGTTTTTTCAGCAGGTAATCGTTTTCGGTCAGGCGACGTTGATCTTCGGCACTGACGTTCTTGAGGAACAATTGCAGCGGCTTGCCTGGGCCGATGTTCATTTCCCCGCGAATGTTACGTGTGCCCAGCATCAGGCCCTTGAGCCATTCGATATCGTCTTCTGCGGCCTGATCAATGCGCGTTTCGTTGGCCACTGGCCAAGGTTGCAGCATGATGGTCTTGCCAGTCACACCTGCCAGCGGCGCAAGGCGCTGCCAGATTTCTTCGGTGATGAACGGCATGAAGGGGTGAGCCAGACGCAATGCCACTTCCAGCACGCGAACCAGCGTACGGCGGGTGCCACGCTGACGCTCTACCGGAGCATTTTCGTCCCACAGTACCGGCTTGGACAGCTCCAGGTACCAGTCGCAATACTGGTTCCAGATGAACTCGTACAGCGCTTGAGCTGCCAGGTCGAAGCGGAACTGATCCAGTTGACGGGTCACTTCGGCTTCGGTGCGCTGTAGCTGGGAGATGATCCAGCGATCTGCCAGTGACAGTTCAACAGCCTCGCCGTTTTGGCCGCAATCTTCGCCTTTGTCCAGAACGTAACGGGCTGCGTTCCAGATCTTGTTGCAGAAGTTGCGATAGCCTTCAACGCGACCCATGTCGAACTTGATGTCGCGGCCGGTGGACGCCAGCGAGCAGAAGGTGAAGCGCAGGGCGTCGGTGCCGTAGCTGGCGATGCCGTCCGCGAACTCGTCACGGGTCTGCTTTTCGATCTTCTTCTGCAATTTAGGCTGCATTAAGCCGGTGGTGCGCTTGGCGACCAGGTCTTCCAGTTCGATACCGTCGATGATGTCCAGCGGGTCAAGGACGTTGCCCTTGGACTTGGACATCTTCTGACCGAGGCCATCGCGCACCAAGCCGTGTACGTACACGGTCTTGAACGGAACTTGCGGCGTGCCGTCTTCGTTCTTCACCAAATGCATGGTGAGCATGATCATCCGGGCGACCCAGAAGAAAATGATGTCGAAGCCGGTGACCAGCACATCGGTGGAGTGAAAGGTTTTCAGCGCTTCGGTTTTTTCTGGCCAGCCGAGTGTGGAGAAGGTCCACAACCCTGAGCTGAACCACGTGTCGAGAACGTCGTTGTCTTGTTGCAGTGCAACCTCTGGCCCGAGGTTGTTCTTGGCGCGAACTTCAGCTTCATCGCGGCCGACATACACTTTGCCCGACTCGTCGTACCAGGCCGGGATTCGGTGGCCCCACCAGAGTTGACGGCTGATGCACCAGTCCTGGATGTCACGCATCCACGAGAAGTACATGTTTTCATACTGTTTAGGTACGAAGGCAATACGGCCATCTTCCACGGCGGCAATAGCGGGTTCAGCCAATGGCTTGGTGGAGACGTACCACTGGTCGGTCAGCCACGGCTCGATGATGGTCCCCGAGCGATCGCCCTTGGGTACTTTCAGCGCATGGTCATCGACGCTGACCAGCAGGCCAGCGGCATCGAAGGCAGCAACGATTTGCTTGCGCGCTTCGAAACGGTCTAGCCCAGCATAAGTAGCCGGCAGGGTACCGTCGATCAGCTCATTCAGCGTGCCGTCGATGTTGAACACCTGAGCGGCAGGCAACACGGCAGCGTTTTTGTCGAAGATATTCAGCAGTGGCAGGTTGTGGCGCTTGCCAACTTCGTAGTCGTTGAAATCGTGGGCCGGGGTGATTTTCACGCAGCCGGTGCCGAATTCAGGGTCGCAGTAATCATCAGCGATGATTGGGATGCGGCGGCCAACCAGCGGCAACTCTACGAACGTGCCGATCAGGGCTTTGTAGCGTTCGTCTTGCGGGTTAACGGCAACGGCGGCGTCGCCGAGCATGGTTTCCGGACGTGTGGTCGCGACGACCAGGTAATCCAGGCCATCAGCGGTTTTCGCGCCATCGGCCAGTGGATAACGCAGGTTCCAGAGGAAACCTTTCTCGTCGTGGTTTTCCACTTCCAGGTCAGAAATAGCGGTGTGGAGCTTGGTGTCCCAGTTGACCAAGCGCTTGCCGCGATAGATCAGACCGTCTTCGTGCAGGCGTACAAATGCCTCTTTCACCGATTCGGACAGGCCGTCGTCCATGGTGAAGCGCTCACGGCTCCAATCCACTGACGAACCTAAACGACGGATTTGCCGGCTGATGTTGCCGCCGGACTGGTCTTTCCATTCCCAGATTTTTTCGAGGAATTTGTCACGGCCCAGATCATGGCGGCTAAGGCCCTGAGCTTCGATCTGACGCTCTACCAGCATTTGCGTGGCGATACCGGCGTGGTCGGTGCCCGGTTGCCACAGGGTGTTGCGACCCTGCATGCGGCGGAAACGGATCAAGGCGTCCATGATCGCGTTATTGAAGCCGTGACCCATGTGCAAGCTGCCGGTGACGTTCGGCGGCGGAATCATGATGGTGTACGGGTCACCGGCGCCTTGCGGAGCGAAATAATTCTCGGACTCCCAGGTTTGATACCAGGAAGTTTCAATGGCGTGCGGCTGGTAGGTCTTTTCCATGCGCGGCGGGACCCTATTGGCATTAATTCAGGAAAGCCGGCAAGTATAGCGGGGGGGGCAGTTTCAAGCCACAAGCTGAGGCCCTTGTAGGAGCTGCCGAAGGCTGCGATCGTCGGTAAATCCTATCGCAGCCTTCGGCAGCTCCTACAGTTTATGCAGTGTTCAGGACTGATATTGACTCAACAGCCGTTCCATCCGCGCATCTAGCCGGCGTTTGATTTCGGTTTCGATGTGGGGGGCGAAGTCGTCGATGACGTCTTGCATGATCAATTGCGCAGCAGCGCGCAGTTCGTTGTCCAAATGCAGCAGCAGGTCCGGGTTGGGCGCTGCGGGTTCTGCTGCCGGTTCGGGCGTTAAGGTCGGGATGTCGGCCTCGTCTTCTTCGATGCTTTTCGCTTGAACCGCTACCGGTTCTTCGTCGAGAAACGGTATCTCGACTGACTCGCCTTTTGCCGCAGCCGCTGCTTGCGCGCCAACGACGTCGAACAACAACGGGATTTGCACGTCGCCAGTGACGCTGTCGGTCAACAATGGCGGTTGCAGTGAGTCGTCACCGAGCAACTGCCGGATGGACTCAAGGTCATCCAGCAAATGCGCGGAGTTTTTCAGGGGGTTTGAAGTATCCATGGTGTACTCAGAGACGCTGTAACCGGTGATCTTGCAGAGGATAGCCCTGTTCACGATAGAAACGAAAACTCTCTCGTGCGGCCAGACGAATTGTAGGGTCTTCTACCACCACTTCCGCCACGCGGGCGAAACGCTTGAAAAATTCGGGGATGCGCAGGTCCAGGTTGACCAGCAAATCTTGATGCAGCCCTGGGTCATCACCCAGTCCTAATACGATCGGCGCGTCTTGATCATCTTCGGCGTTGCCGTGCGGCACGAAGCTTTCGCCTTTAAAGCGCCACAGCCGTGCATCAAGGTCGTCGCGTTGAGCCGCGTCACTGCAATGCAAGTACACCCGATGACCCAGGCGCCAGGCTTTTTCGCTGAGTTTGCAGGCGAAATCCAGACGCGCCAGAGGGTCGGCACTGGGCAGAATGTAAAAATCAACTTGGGTCATGTCAGCTCCAGAGCGCAGGACGCATCAGCCAAGTGGCCGATACGTCCTGAAGCGTTTTACACGCCAGCGCGGTCCAGAAGGTACTGAGTCAGCAATGGAACCGGACGGCCAGTGGCGCCCTTGTCCTTGCCGCTCAGCCATGCAGTGCCGGCGATGTCCAAGTGCGCCCAGTTATAGGCCTTGGCGAAGCGTGACAGGAAGCAACCGGCTGTGATGGTGCCGCCTTTGGGACCGCCGATGTTGGCAATGTCAGCAAATGGGCTGTCAAGCTGCTCCTGGTATTCATCGAACAACGGCAATTGCCAGGCCCGGTCGTCGGCTTGTTTGCCGGCGTCCAGCAGTTGGCCGATCAGTTCGTCGTTGTTGCCCATCAGCCCGGAAGTGTGGCCGCCCAAGGCAACCACACAGGCGCCGGTCAGGGTGGCGATATCGATCACAGCTTGCGGCTTGAAGCGTTCAGCGTAAGTCAGGGTGTCGCACAACACCAAACGGCCTTCGGCGTCAGTGTTGAGGATTTCGACTGTCTGGCCGCTCATGGTGCTGACAATGTCGCCTGGGCGAGTAGCGCTGCCGCTCGGCATGTTTTCGGCGCAGGCCAGTAGGCACACAAGGTTGATCGGCAGTTGCAGCTCAAGCACTGCACGCAAGGTACCGAACACGCTGGCAGCGCCGCACATGTCGAATTTCATTTCGTCCATGCCAGCAGCTGGCTTGATGCTGATGCCGCCGGTGTCGAACGTGATGCCCTTGCCGACCAGCACAAAAGGTTTGTCCGCTTTCTTGCCGCCTTGGTAATTCATCACGATCAGACGTGGCGGCTGCTCGCTGCCGATGGACACGGCGAGGAACGCACCCATGCCCAATTCCTTGAGCTTCTTCTCGTCGTGAATCTCGACCTTGAGGTTTTTATGCTCTTTGCCCAGGCTCTTGGCTTCTTCAGCCAGGTAGCTTGGGTGGCAAATGTTCGGCGGCAGGTTGCCCAGATCACGGGTGAAAGCCATGCCGGTTGCTATATCCGCAGCGTGAGTCGCAGCGCGCTCGGTGTCAGCTTGGGTGGTCGTGCTGGTCAGCAAGGTGATTTTTTTCAGCGCGCGGGGTTCTGCTTTTTGGCTTTTGAACCGATCAAATACGTATTCGCCGTCTGCCAGGGTTTCTACCAGCAGGCGCGCTTTGCCATAAGCGTCGCGATTTTTGACGACCAGGCCGTCGAAGGCCAGCACTGCATCGCTGCCGCCAAGGCCTTTCAATACAGACAACACGCCAGCGACGACTTTACGGAACTGGCGGTCAGACAATTCGTTGTCTTTGCCTACGCCAACCAACAGCACGCGCTCGGCTTTAAGGTGCGGCAGGTTGTGCAGCAACAGGCTTTGACCAACTTTGCCCGCCAGGTCGCCACGTTTCAAAACAGCGGCGATAGCGCCACCGCTCAGGGTGTCGAGGCTTTTTGCCGCGTCGCTAAGCACACGACCTTCGGCAACGGCGACCACCAAGGTGGCGGTTTTCAAGGTTTCTGGGCTAGCACTTTTAACAACAAATTCCATGTCGGGGTCCCCGATAAACTGTGGGTTTTCGCAAAATGAAAGGAGCGCGCAGTCACAGAACGTTGTTTCGTCCTGCGCGACTTACGGCAAGGCCCGCAGTTTGACCCTGACTTGCGGACCCTGACAACCCTTCGCGTGCTACGTTTTTACCCCGCGCGGCGTTGCTGCGCCTAGGTCTGAAGCTTCTATGTAGAGCACGCAGTGACAGACACCCCCAATCACAGGATAATGCCGCATATTTTTTTGGTGGTTCGTCTCTTCGAGCCGTTAGTCATCGTGGCTGATACGTTTTTTGTTTGGCCGTCTGCGCCTGACAATCCTGGAGTGTCTGGTTTGATCGTCTTTCGTTATCTGTCCCGAGAAGTGCTGGTTACCATGAGCGCGGTCAGCGCTGTGTTGCTGGTAATCATCATGAGCGGACGTTTTATCAAATACCTGGCTCAAGCCGCATCGGGTGTGCTCGATCCCGGCGTCCTGTTCATGATCATGGGCTTCCGTCTGCCAGGCTTCATGCAATTGATTCTGCCACTGGGCCTGTTTCTCGGCATTCTCTTGGCGTACGGCCGGCTTTATCTTGAAAGCGAAATGACCGTGCTGGCCGCCACCGGCATGAGTCAGCAACGTTTGTTGTGGATAACCCTTGCTCCTGCAACTGTCGTGGCGCTGGTGGTCACATGGCTGAGTTTGGGGTTGGCACCGCAGGGCGCGGCGCAGGTGGCGATGATCGTCAATCAACAAGACGCGATGACCGAATTCGATACCTTGGAACCGGGGCGCTTTCAGGCCTTGCGTGATGGCTCGCGGATCACCTACACCGAAACCATGTCTGAAGACCGCGCTAATTTGGGCGGTGTGTTCATTTCCGAGAAGCGAGTGTCGCGAGACGGTAAAAAGGATCAGGGAATTTCCGTGCTGGTCGCGGAGAAGGGTCGCCAAGAGGTCAAACCCGACGGCACGCGTTACCTGATTCTCGAAAACGGTTACCGCTACGACGGTAATCCTGGCGAGGCTAATTATCGCGCCATCAAATACGACACTTATGGTGCGGTGCTGCCTAAACCGGAGATCGCCCAAGAAGTGACTGATCGCGAAGCCATTCCCACCCGCGAGCTGTTCGGCAACGACACGTTGCGCGACAGGGCGGAATTGCAGTGGCGCCTGTCCCTGCCATTGTTGGTCTTCATCGTAACCTTGATCGCTGTGCCCCTGTCCAAAGCCAACCCGCGACAAGGGCGTTTTCTCAAGCTGCTTCCGGCGATTCTTCTGTATATGGCTTATCTCACCATCCTGATTGCTGCCCGCGGGGCGCTGGAGCGCGGCAAGATACCCATTGCCCTTGGCCTGTGGTGGGTGCACGCGCTGTTCCTGGCGATCGGCGTGCTGTTGCTGTACTGGGAACGCCTGCGGTTAAACGCGGCCAGTCGCCGCGACGCGAAGGAGGTGGCCCGTGGTTAAACTCGACCGTTATATCGGCAAAAGCGTTCTGGTCGCGATTTTGGGTGTGTTGGGCGTCATTCTGGGATTAGCGTCGCTGTTTGCGTTCATTGATGAGATGGGCGACATCAGCGAGACCTACACCTTGCTGAACGCTGGTTCCTTTGTACTGCTGACGGCGCCTCGACGCGTCTACGAGATGTTGCCGATGGCGGCATTGATCGGCTGTCTGGTGGGGCTGGGCAGCCTGGCCAGCAGCAGCGAGTTGACCATCATGCGTGCGGCGGGCGTGTCCATCGGTCGCATCGTTTGGGCGGTCATGAAGCCAATGTTGTTGCTGATGATTGCTGGCGTATTGGTCGGCGAGTACGTCGCCCCGGTCAGTGAAGACATGGCTCAGTCCAATCGCTCCCTGGCTCAAGGTGGCGGCGACGCGCAAAGCAGCAAGTACGGCGTGTGGCACCGCGAGGGTGAAGAGTTCATCCACATCAACGCTGTGCAACCCAACGGTGTTCTGTACGGTGTAACGCGTTACCGGTTCGATGATCAGCGCCACATGCAAATCGCGAGCTTTTCCAAACACGCGAAGTTTGACAAGGATCATTGGCAACTGCAGGACGTCACCACCACGCTGTTCCACGGTGACAGTACTGAAATCGTCACTACTCCCGAAGAGAAATGGGATGTGACGTTAAGCCCGCAGCTATTGAGTACGCTGGTCTTGCCGCCGGACTCGCTGTCGATCTCAGGGCTGTGGAGTTACTCGCACTATTTGGCTGAGCAAGGCTTGAACAATGGTCGTTATTGGCTGGCGTTCTGGACCAAGGTTCTGCAACCGCTGGTGACAATGGCGCTGGTGTTGATGGCCATCTCGTTCATCTTCGGCCCCTTGCGTTCGGTGACCTTGGGGCAACGGGTATTTACTGGCGTGTTGGTCGGCTTCACCTTCCGTATCGCCCAAGACCTGCTAGGGCCGTCGAGCCTCGTGTTCGGCTTCTCACCGCTGTTTGCTGTGCTGGTGCCGTCGGGTGTTTGCGCAATTGCCGGGCTCTGGTTGCTGCGCCGGGCGGGGTAAAGCAGCTCCTGATGTTTCTGTGGGACCGAATTCATTCGGGAGGGCCATAATGCGGTTTATCTGACAAACCGCATGGGCCGCTTCCCGAATGAATTCCCACAGGGTCACCGCAACCTTTTCAGCTTCAGCCCTTCTGCTTTGGCACCCGCACCAACTGGCTGTTGGAATACATGTCGTGCCAGCTGCGGTTTTGCTTGTCGAACAGCATCCAGATAAACCCCAGCCCTACGCATAGCCACGAGCCAATAGAAACCACGAAGCGCAGCAGTGCTTGCCACAGGCTGATGCCGCTGCCGTCGGCGTTTTGTACGCGAATGCCCCACACCTGCATGCCGAGGGTCTGGCCCGAATGGGTCCAAAACTTGGCAAAGAAGCCAAACAGCACAAACAACAGAATCGTTGACAGCAGCGGGTCGCCGTCCAATGTGCCGGATTCCGACAAGGCTCTCAGTTTGGCCTCGCCGACAAATGCCATCAGCACCAGCTTGTAGATCAGGGTGGTGACCATCAGCAGGGCAATGCAAAGCAGGGCGTCATAAAACATGGCTGCCAGACGACGACCAAACCCTGCAATGGGAAAGTCACCTTGGGGGCGAAGCTGGTGGGTCGACATGGCTGGGGCTCAATTGGAAAAAAGAAAGCATTTTACGGAATCCCGAACATAAAAAAGCCCCTGACGGTCAACATCAGGGGCTTTAGTTGTTCCAAAGGGTTTATTACGCCTCAGGAATAACCTCATCCGCTTGCAGACCTTTCTGGCCCTGCACCGAAATGAAAGTGACTTTCTGGCCTTCTTTCAGGCTCTTGAAGCCGTTGCCCTGAATAGCGCGGAAATGGACGAACAGATCCGGCCCGCTTTCTGGAGTGATAAAACCAAAACCCTTTTCGTCGTTAAACCACTTGACGGTACCGTTCTGACGATCAGCCATTTTCTTTATTCCCTTGAAACTTGAATGAATGACAGTCCCTTTCAGTTGAAAGAGAGCTGGGGCTGGTTGCAGGAAGTAAGAATCGTCGAGCGGGATGTAGCAAAGCTTGGCTCTACTGTCCAGGTCACGGTTCAAGCGACCCATGCAATCACAGCTAAGAAACTTTACGCCTACCGAGTCGAAAAAAACAAGCCCTGTTCAGGCCCTGTTTCCGGGGTTCCGCGAGCTGTTTTAAAATTTTTACCGATAACCGTTAATCGATAGATTTCGGTATAAATATCCAGTTATAAGCGCAGCGAACTGTGGACTTACCACGCATTTTTTCGAGAAGAAAATTGCGATTACATGACAGCTCGGCGCACTGTTTGGGTCAATGCGCTTGGCTGTCGTGGTTATTAACCGCGGTAGTAGCGCTGAGCAACGAAGGGCATCTTGCTGACTTTCATCGGCACTTTTTTACCGCGGACGATGGCGGATACTTCGCTGTCCAGCGCGACATGGGCACTGTCGAGGTAAGCCATGACCAAAGGTGCGCCAAGGGTTGGACCGAAGCCGCCACTGGTGACTACGCCGACCACTTTGTCATTGGCATCGACGATCTCTGCGCCTTCACGGACGGGTGTACGCTCCTGCGGCAACAGGCCGACACGTTTGCGCGCTACACCAGTCTGCTGCTGGGCGAAAATCTGTTCAGCGCCAGGAAAGCCACCTGCGCGCGCGCCATCTGCACGACGGACCTTGGAAATGGCCCACAATAAGCTCGCTTCGATCGGTGTGGTGTTGGTGTTCATGTCGTGGCCGTACAGGCACAAGCCTGCTTCCAGGCGCAGGGAGTCGCGTGCGCCAAGGCCAATCGGTGCTACTTCAGGCTCGGCCAGCAGGCGACGGGCCAAGGCTTCAGCGTGCTCTGCCGGCACTGAGATTTCATAACCATCTTCGCCGGTATAGCCAGAGCGGCTGACGTAACACTCTGCACCCAGCAGCGTCACCGGGGCAAATTGCATGAAGGTCATTTTCGCCACTTCCGGTGCTAGACGTGCAAGCACAGTCACCGCTTGCGGGCCTTGCAGGGCGAGCAGGGCGCGTTCTTCGAACAGCGGCTCGATGCTGCACTGACCGGCCAGATGCTTCTGAATGTGGGCCAGGTCGTCGTCTTTGCACGCAGCGTTGACTACCAGAATCAATTGGTCGTTACCGATGTTGGCGACCATCAAGTCGTCGAGGGTGCCGCCGTTTTCGTTGGTAAACATCGCATAGCGCTGCATGCCCACTGGCAGGTCAATGATGTCCACCGGCACCAGCGTTTCCAGTGCTTTGGCTGCATTGGCGCCGGTCAGGCGAATTTGACCCATGTGCGACACATCGAACAACCCGGCCTGGGCGCGAGTGTGCAGGTGTTCTTTGAGCACCCCGGCAGGGTATTGCACAGGCATGTCATAACCGGCGAAAGGCACCATCTTGGCGCCGAGTTCGCGGTGCAGGGCGTGAAGCGGTGTGGTTAACAACTGTTCGGTAGACATTGATGGCTCCTGAGATTTTTCCGGACTGGTCTTCACAACGACAAATCCAGTGGATGGCATGAGGCTGATGTCAGCACTCGATAATGTTCACGGCCAGCCCGCCTCGGGCTGTTTCCTTGTATTTGCTTTTCATGTCGGCGCCAGTTTGGCGCATGGTGCGAATCACTTTGTCGAGTGACACAAAGTGCTGGCCGTCGCCGCGCAACGCCATACGCACAGCATTGATGGCCTTGACCGAACCCATGGCATTGCGCTCAATGCACGGCACTTGCACCAGTCCGCCAATCGGGTCGCACGTCAGGCCGAGGTTATGTTCCATGCCGATTTCTGCGGCGTTTTCAACCTGCTGGACGTTGCCGCCCAGCACTTCACACAACGCCCCGGCAGCCATGGAGCACGCCACTCCGACTTCACCCTGACAGCCGACTTCGGCGCCAGAGATCGAGGCGTTCTCTTTATAAAGAATGCCGATGGCCGCCGCGGTGAGCAGAAAACGCACGACGCCGTCTTCGTTCGCCCCGGTGATAAAGCGCATGTAGTAATGCAGCACCGCAGGGATAATCCCCGCCGCGCCGTTGGTAGGAGCGGTCACCACGCGGCCGCCATTGGCATTTTCTTCGTTGACCGCCAGTGCATACAAATTGACCCAGTCCAGCACCGATAGCGCATCGCGCAAGGCCGCTTCAGGGTTCTGGCACAGTTGGCGGTGCAGGGCGGCAGCGCGGCGTTTGACCTTCAAACCGCCCGGCAAAATGCCTTCGTTACGGCAGCCAGCGGTCACGCAGTCCTGCATTACTTGCCAAATCTTCAACAGGCCGCTGCGGGTTTCCGCTTCCGGGCGCCACGCCGATTCGTTAAGCAACATCACCTCACTGATGGACAGGCCATGGGTGGTGCAATGGTTGAGCAACGCTTTGGCGCTTTTGAAGGGAAAAGTCAGTGGCGTGCTGTCTTCGACGATGCGGTCAGCACC